>CAVKIR010000073.1:4789-6818 GCA_963656395.1 Prevotella sp. CAG:279 | reverse complement strand
GTACAGTCTGTTATCGACTCCGGTCAGAAGTTCAATGTCATCTACGCTGAGAACGACGATATGGCAAAGGGCGCTGTAGCAGCACTTGACAAGGCAAATATCTCTCACGGAGTAGACGGTGACGTCATTGTAATGGGCTTTGACTGCAACCAGTGGGCACTTTCCGAGCTGCTGGCAGGCAACTGGAATTACGACGGACAGTGCAACCCGTTCCAGGCTTCCTACATCGACGAAGTCATCAAGACCATCGAGGGCGGCGGAACTGTAGCTGAGAAGACCATCATCATGGAGGAGAAGGGCTTCGATGCGAAGACCATCACACAGGATGATGTAGATACCTACGGCATCTAAAATCAAACGTAAATAGAAGCGCGGCGCAGCCGGTAAGGCAGGAATGCCAACCCTGCGGCGCGCTTCCTTTATGAAAGTAAATTGGTTCAAATTTAAACTACTGTTCTCAGCCACTATCCCGCGAGGTGTTTTGGCATGTATATGCCAAAATCCCGAGTTATGCAAGCGCGAACTTACGCAAACAGCGTAAGTTCTGTGCATCGCGAAGCGTGTTACTGTGAACGAAGTGAACAGTAATGAATTACGGAGGTGAACGTAAGAGTGGAAGACAACGCAGTATTACAGATGCGAAATATACATAAAAGCTTTCCCGGCGTACGTGCATTGCAGGGCGTAGATTTTACCCTGAGAAAGGGCGAAATTCACGCACTGATGGGAGAAAACGGAGCCGGAAAATCCACGCTGATTAAGGTTCTGACCGGAGTGTATACAAAGGATGAGGGACAGATCTATCTGGACGGACATGAAAAAGAGGTGGTAATCCGCTCGCCCCAGGAGGCGCAGAAGCTGGGAATCAGCCCCGTATACCAGGAGATTACCCTGTGTCCGAACCTCTCCGTCGCTGAAAATATGTATATCGGAAGAACCGAGGGCGTGTACCAGAACTGGCGGAAGATGAACAAGGAGGCAGAAAAGCTTCTGAAGTCCCTGGACATCCCGGCCAAGGCCACCCAGCAGCTCTCCAGCTGCTCCATCGCGGTTCAGCAGATGATCGCCATCGCCAGAGCGGTGGATACAGACTGTAAGGTTCTGATTCTTGACGAGCCGACCTCCTCCCTGGATGAGCAGGAGGTGGAGAAGCTCTTCAAGCTGATGCGGGATCTGCGGGGAAGAGGCGTAGGTATCATCTTCGTAACCCATTTTCTGGATCAGGTATATGAGGTCTGTGACCGCATCACCGTCATGCGGGATGGCTGCCTGGTGGGCGAGTATGAGATCAAGGATCTGCCGCGTGTCCAGCTGGTATCCAAGATGCTGGGCAAGGAGCTGGATGATCTGTCCGATATCCATGGAGAATACAAGACCTATGAGAAGAAAGAGGGAGAGGCGCCCGTCTTCGAGGTGGAACAGCTACAGAGCGACGCAGGCATCAAGCCCTTTGATTTCCATATTGACAAGGGAGAAGTCAACGGCTTTACCGGCCTTTTGGGTTCCGGTCGAAGCGAGTGCGTGCGCGCCATCTTCGGCGCAGATCGGGTGCTGGGCGGCAAGGTCAAGAAGGACGGCCGTGCAGTGAAGATCAGGAAACCCATCGATGCCATGCGCTTGGGTATCGGCTATCTGCCTGAGGATCGGAAACGCGACGGTATCGTCGGCGATCTGTCCGTAAGAGACAATATTATCCTGGCTCAGCAGGTGCTGCGAGGTTTTCTAAAGCCCTACTCCAAGGCTGAGGCAGATAAGATAGCGGACGAATACATCAAGCTTTTAAGCATCAAGACCGCATCGGCGGATACGCCGATCAAGTCACTGTCCGGCGGTAACCAGCAGAAGGTAATTCTGGCCCGCTGGCTTCTGACCCATCCGGAATACCTGATTCTGGATGAGCCGACCAGAGGTATCGACGTGGGAACCAAGGTGGATATCCAGAAGCTGGTGCTGAAGCTTGCTTCCGAAGGAATGAGCGTAACCTTCATTTCCTCGGAAATGGATGAGATGCTGCGTACCTGCTCCCGTC
>CAVKIR010000073.1:921-4779 GCA_963656395.1 Prevotella sp. CAG:279 | reverse complement strand
GCTCCCGTCTGGTGGTCATGCGCGACCGGAAGGTGGTAGGAGAGCTTTCAGGCGAGGACCTGAACCAGACCAGCGTCATGAGTACGATTGCCGGAGGTGACAAGTAATGCAGACAGCAGAAAATAAAAAAGGAAAGGGCAGCTTCCTGAACAACCTGCTCCATCAGCAGATCATCATTCCGCTGGCAGCCCTTTTACTTCTCTTCTTATTTAACCTGATTGTAGACCCGTCCTTCTTCAAGATTACACTGGGCTACAACAGTGCAGGAAATCCGGTATTATCGGGCTTCCTGATTACGATTCTGGACAGCGGCTCGGAGCTGGCGATTCTGGCCATCGGCATGACCCTGGTGACAGCGGCCACCGGCGGACAGGACATCAGCGTGGGTGCCACCACAGCTATCGCGGGAAGTGTCCTGCTTCGTGTACTCTGCGGCGGCAACTCCCGTCCGGAGAGCCTGCAGGCCCCGATTATCGTAGCCTTTTTAATCGCCTGCGTGGCAGCGATGCTCTTTGGCGCATTCAACGGTGTTCTGGTAGCAGTATTCAAGATTCAGCCTATGATCGCGACCCTGATTCTCTATACAGCGGGCCGTTCCATCGCAGCCTGGATCAATAATAATGAGCTGCCGGTTATCAGTGACCCGACCTTCACTTATTTCGGTGAATTTATCCCGGGCATACCGATTCCGACGCCTTTCTTCATCGCTGTGGCCTGCATGATTGTCATTGGCCTGGTGCTGAAATTCACAAACCTGAGACTGTATACCCAGGCAGTCGGTATCAATGAGAACGCTTCCAAGCTGAACGGTCTGAATCCGGTCTTCATCAAGATTCTTTCCTTCGTGATTCTGGGCCTGTGCGTGGGCGTGGTGGGTCTTATCAAGGTCAGCCGTATCTCCACCATCAATTACTCCGTTATCGCGAAGGACATCGAGATGGACGCGATTCTGGCGGTGGCTCTGGGCGGAAATGCCTTAAGCGGCGGCAAATTCAACATGATGGCGTCCATCATCGGCGCATACGTAATTCAGTGCCTGACCACGACGCTCTATAAGTTCAATGTACGCTCCGACGCGCTTCCGGCCTACAAGGCAGTGGTTGTTATCCTGCTGGTAGTGGTCAGCGCACCGGTGGTAAGAGAAAAGTTCAACGCATTTGCAGCAAAACACAAGGTAAAGGAGGCGGCATAAGATGTCCAAAGGATTTGGCAATAAATTCAAAAATATCAGCGACACAAATCTGCTTCTGACCATTACCGTCGTTGTCTTCTTCGTAATGTACATCGGAGCGATCATTTTCCAGGGAGCGGGCTTCTTAAAGCCCCAGACCTTCTTCAACATCCTGAATGCCAACGCGGCGCTGATCATTCTGTCCTGCGGCATGAGCCTGGTTATGATTACCGGCGGCATCGATATCTCCGTGGGCGGCGTAACAGCCCTGGTCAGCATGTGCTGCGCGGTTTATCTGGACTATAAGGGCGGCAATGTGGCCATGGCTGCACTGATTGCGCTGGCCATCGGTCTCGGCTTCGGCCTGGTACAGGGCTGGCTCATCGCTTACCTGGATATTCAGCCCTTCATCGTAACCCTGGCCGGTATGTTCTTCGCCAGAGGTATGACTACCATCGTGAACACGAACCCCTTCAATGTGGCCAACGAGGAATTCGTAGCTCTGAAGAATACACGTGTGATTATCCCGGGTATGGGCTCAGTTAATAAACTGGGAAAATATGTAAATGCTTATGTGGAAATCGGTGTGGTTGTGGCCATTCTGGTTGTCATCATCCTATTCTGTGTGCTAAAATGGACGAAGCTGGGACGTAATTTCTACGCAGTAGGCGGCAACAGCCAGAGTGCCCTGATGCTTGGCATCAATGTGAAGCGAACCCGTTTCATTGCCCATCTGCTCTGCGGTATCCTGGCAGGCATTGGCGGCTTCGTCTACTTCCTGCATGTGGGATCCGGATCCGCCTCCCATGCCAGCGGCGCGGAGATGAACGCCATCGCTTCGTCGATAATCGGCGGCACCATGCTGACCGGCGGCGTCGGCAATATCATCGGAACCTTATTCGGCGTGTTGTCCTTGAGTACGATCCAGAATATCGTGTCCTCCGCCGGACTGGACGAGGCATGGTGGACCGGAATTACTGTGGCAGCGATGCTGTGTCTGTTCCTGGTGATTCAGAGCGTGGTTATGTCCGTGAGAAAAAAAGGGATGTAACTGTTTGGGTAATAAGCAGTTATAAAAGCGTAAGGTGAGAGAATCATATGAGAAAAATAGTCGTTGGAATCGGTGTGATCCTCTGCCTGGGGCTGTGGCTGGCAAGCTGCGGCAGCAGGCCGGAGGAGGACACAGAGGGGTATCTGCAGGAGGAAGAACCGGCTCGTGACAGCAATGCCATTGTGGTGGGGCTCTCCCAGGTGGGCTCGGAATCGGACTGGCGCATCGCCAATACGGAGTCTATCAAGGACACCTTCACCGAGGAAAACGGCTATTTTCTTATCTTCGATGATGCACAGCAGAAGCAGGAAAATCAGCTGAAGGCCATGCGAAATTTTATTCTCCAGGATGTGGATTACATCATTCTGGATCCCATCGTAGAGACCGGCTGGGATGCAGTTCTGGAGGAGGCGAAGACTGCCGGGATTCCGGTCATCATCATGGATCGGGAGGTAGAGACAGAGGATGACAGCCTGTACACCTGTTGGGTGGGCAGTGATTTTGAGAAGCAGGGCCGCCGGGCCGGAGAATGGCTTGCGGATTATCTGGAGACGCAGGGCTGCGGTGAGGAGACGATCCGGATGGTGACTCTGCAGGGAAACATAGGGTCTACCGCCCAGATAGGACGGACGGAGGGCTTCGGTCAGATCCTGGCGGAGCATCCGAACTGGGAAATGCTGGAACGCCGGGATGGTGATTTCACGCAGACCCGCGGGCAGGAGGTCATGACGGATTTTTTGAAGACATATCCGGATATCGACGTGGTCATCAGTGAAAATGACAATATGACCTTCGGCGCTATAGAGGCCATCAAAGAGGCCGGTCTCACCTGCGGCCCGGAGGGCGATCTCGTCATCGTATCCTTTGATGCCGCAAAGGCAGCCTTACAGGCTATGATCGACGGGAAAATTAATGTGGATTTTGAGTGCAATCCGGTGCTGGGTCCCATGGTGTCAGAAGTGATTCAGAAGCTGGAGCGGGGTGAGTCTGTGGAGAAGTACCAGTATGTGGAGGAAACCTATTTCGATCCAACGATGGATCTGGAGACACTGATTCAGGATCGAACCTATTAGAGCTCATACAAATCGATTCGAAAGAGGGAGTGCTGCGGCAGCAGGCTCCCTTTTGCATATCGGTGAATTTGTAATACAGGGAAAATATAGGCTTGGTATTCTGATGCTTTTTCGCTATAATTGAGTAAAATGTCCGCTGAATAGAGATAAGCGTTTTTGTGAAGCAGACAGCGAGGAGGATATGAGAAAATGAAGAAAGACGATGTGCTGGTAGACGAGAAGTTCAAGAAACTGGTAGAATACAGCAGCCGTTCCGGTAAGATCGATATTCGACTGTATGCAGATTATGACGTAAAAAGAGGTCTTCGTGATTCCGGTGGTAAGGGTGTCCTGACCGGTCTGACCGAGATTTCGGATGTAGTTTCCTTCGGCTACGTGGATGGTGAGCGGGTTCCCATCGACGGCGAACTGTATTTCCAGGGTGTCAACGTGCAGGATCTGATCCTTGGCGAGGCGAACCGCCGCTTTGCCTTTGAGGAGGCCACTTATCTCCTGCTCTTCGGCAGGCTGCCCACCAGAGAGCAGCTGCGCGAATTCATTGATCTGATCGGCATTTACCGGGA
>CAVKIR010000073.1:0-812 GCA_963656395.1 Prevotella sp. CAG:279 | reverse complement strand
CGGAGACCTTCGTTCGAGATGTCATCATGAAGGCGCCCAGCTCCAATATGATGAATACCCTGCAAAAATGCGTGCTGACCATGTATTCCTATGATCCGAGCCCGGAGGATATCTCGATTCAGAATATTCTGAAGCAGGCTCTGCAGCTGATCGCCCAGTTCCCGCTGTATTCTGTATACGGATATCACGCATATCGGCACTATCATCTGAATAAGAGCCTGATTATCCGTAATCCCAAGCCGGAGCTCTCCACGGCCGAGAATGTCCTGCGTCTGCTTCGCAAGGACGGCCAGTATACCGAGCTGGAGGCAAAGGTGCTGGATGTAGCCCTGGTGCTGCACGCAGAGCACGGCGGCGGTAACAACTCGACTTTTACGACCCATGTGGTATCCTCCACGGGCACCGATACTTATTCGGCAGTGGCAGCCTCTCTCGGTTCTCTGAAGGGACCCAAGCACGGCGGCGCGAACCTGAAGGTGCAGGAGATGTTCAAGGATATCAAGGCGCATGTGACCAACTGGCGGGATGAGGCGATGATCGAATCCTATCTGCAGAGGATTCTAAGAAAAGAAGCCTTTGACCGGGCAGGCCTGATCTACGGCATGGGACATGCAGTCTATACACTTTCCGATCCCCGTGCAGTCATTTTGAAGGAATATGCGAGAAAGCTCTCGGAGGAAAAGGGACTGGAGGAGGAATTCGGCCTCTACGAGCGTGTTGAGCGGATCGCGGGCGAATGCCTGATGGCCGGCCGCAGACTCTTAAAGCCTGTCTGTGCCAATGTGGACTTCTACAGCGGCTTTGTATACAGT
>CAVKIR010000072.1:0-6824 GCA_963656395.1 Prevotella sp. CAG:279 | reverse complement strand
AATGGCGATTTTTGAATACGCAGCTGGATTCTCATGCAAAGAACGGATTCGCCTGCCGGATGAAGCGCATTGTCTGAGCAGCGCATGCATGAGGCCACCCGGCATCAAGCATGCGCTGTGAGTTTGCGCTAAGTCCGGCAGTTCGGCGAAGGAGTGATGCGCATAGAGAATCCCTGCGGATTCAACCTGAGCCAGGAACATTCCATTTGTACGGAGCCGTCTGAACTTTCTGAGTTATGAACATATCGAAAGTCTCTAAATGCAGATATTCTCAGTTACTCTGATGCTGGCTGGCGTTTGTACAGTAACTTAAAAGTTTCTTAATTATCCCGGCATTTCCTTGAATCCGCCGGAATAGAATGTTAGAGTATTATTATTCAAAAAGAGGAGAGGTATTATGAAAAAGGATAAGAGAGGAATTCGAACGGTGCTCACAGCGGGCATTCTTCTGGTGCTGGTGATCGCGGGTGTATGGACGCTGAAGCAGAAGAAGGCGGAGATGCCGAAGGAGGATGCGATCCGGATCGAGACACCGTCGACCGGGGAAGATAAAGACACGCAGAGCGCACAGGAGCAGCAGGGAGAACCGGAGAAGACGGCAGAGGAGCAGGCAGCCGAGCAGGCCGCGGCCGATGAGGCGGCCCGGCAGGAGCAGGAAAAGAGCACCTTTGTGACGGATTATGAGAGCGCACCGCTGCTCTCTTCGACACCGATTAAGTATCTTAGCATGGAGGTGGGCAGCACCGACGGCGAGGTGCGTCTGAACTGGATGTCGCCCAGCAGCAGTGCCGGACAGGTGAGCTTCTATGCGGAACAGACCGGGGAGCAGCAGACGGTGACGGCGGATTGCCGCGCTTCCCAGACTATGCCGGGATATTATGTAAACAAGGCGACCGTGACCGGGCTGCAGGCCGGCCGGACCTATACCTATAAGGTGGGCAATGACGCCGGCGGTTGGTCTCCGGAATATCAGTATACCGTTCCGGAGGGAGATACCGGTCAGGGCTTTACCTTTCTGGTGACCTCCGATGCGGAGATTGGCCAGGACGAGAAGAACGATGTGCAGGTGACCATCGATGACTGGGACAAGGTGGTGACCCGGCTTACGAATTATGTGCCGGAGGCACAGTTTCTGGTGCATACGGGCGATCAGGTATCCCAGTTCGGAAATGCGGAGGAATACAGCGGTTTTCTGGATCATCTGGCACTCTATAAGATTCCGCTGGTGCCGGTGACCGGCAACCACGATGTCGCCAATAAAGAGATGATCGAGGAACTGGGCTATAACGGAGGCCCGTACTTTTATGAGCATTTTAATGTGCCGAACCGCTCGGAGGAGTACGGTATGAGCGAGTATGACAAGGATGGGGATTATTATTTCATCCGCGGAAATGCACTCTTCATCGTGCTGAACAGCCTGACAGCCCAGGCGACCGATACCCACGAGGCCTACGTGCCGAAGGTCATCGCGGAGCATCCCGATACCAAATGGCGGATCATCATTCAGCATTATCCGGCCTACAGCAGTGTGGAGAAGTATCAGAAGAACATGGACAGCTGGATGCGCTTCTCCCTGGGCTATATCTGTGAGGATAACGACATCGACCTGGTGCTGACCGGCCACGATTCCGTCTATTCCCGCTCCGCATTTACGAATCGCCGCTGTGAAAATTACGAAGGCTATGACTATGCATCCGGTGCCACGGCTGTGAATCCGGAGGGTACCATGTATGTCACCTGCGGAACCTCCAGCGGAAGCCTCTACCAGGCTGTGACGCCGAATGACCAGCTGGTATTTCAGGGACAGCCCGAGGAGCCCATGGCTCTGCGCATCGATCTGACGGATACCGACCTCCATCTGCGGGCCTATACCGTAGATAACTGGACGGTCTACGACGAATATACGATCCGGAAGGAATAACAGGGCTATACCTTGACAAGCCGCGTGAAGACTGCTATATTTAGCTACAGTTAGTTTGGAAGTAAGATTCGTATAGAAGAAAGACAAAAGGCAGAGAATAAGAGAAGCACGCGACCGCGCAGAAGCGCCCTTTCGTCATGGAGAGGGCGCTTATTTTTTCGGAAAGCCCGAGAAAGCGCAGGAGAAATGGAGGTAGAGAATGAAAGAGTTGGCAAAGACCTATGATCCCAAGGCAATGGAGGATCGGATTTACGGAGAGTGGCTGGAGAAGAAGTATTTTCATGCAGAGGTGGATCGGAGCAAGAAGCCGTTTACCATCGTGATGCCGCCTCCCAATATCACAGGAAAGCTGCACATGGGTCACGCCCTGGACAATACCCTGCAGGATATCCTGATCCGTTACAAGAGAATGCAGGGCTACAATGCACTGTGGATTCCGGGAACCGACCATGCATCCATTTCCACAGAGGTCAAGGTCATCAATCAGCTGAAGTCCGAGGGCATCGATAAGAACGAGCTGGGCCGCGAGGGCTTCTTAAAGAGAACCTGGGAGTGGCGCGAGGAGTATGGCCGCACCATCGTCGATCAGCTGAAGAAGATCGGCTCCTCCTGCGACTGGGACAGAGAGCGCTTCACCATGGACGAGGGCTGCTCCGAGGCCGTACAGGAGGTGTTCCTGCGCCTGCACAAGAAGGGCTATATCTATAAGGGATCCAGAATCATCAACTGGTGTCCGGTCTGCAAGACATCTATTTCCGATGCGGAGGTAGAGCACGAGGAGCAGGCAGGCCATTTCTGGCATATCAATTATCCGATCAAGGGCAGCGACCAGTTCGTAGAGATCGCCACCACCAGACCGGAGACTCTGCTGGGAGACAGTGCACTGGCTGTCAACCCGGACGACGAGCGCTATAAGGACATCGTAGGCAAGACCGTCATCCTGCCGCTGGTAGGCCGCGAGATTCCGGTCATCGCCGACGCATACGTAGATAAGGAGTTCGGTACCGGCGTGGTGAAGATCACTCCGGCTCATGATCCGAACGACTTCGAGGTAGGAAAGCGGCACAACCTGCCGGAAATCAATATCCTGAACGACGACGCTACCATCAATGAGAACGGCGGCAAGTACGCAGGCATGGACCGCTACGAGGCCCGCAAAGTGATGGTAGAGGAGCTGAAGGAGCAGGGACTTCTGGTGAAGGTCGTAGACCACGTACACAACGTAGGAACCCACGATCGCTGCGGCACTACCGTAGAGCCCATGATCAAGCAGCAGTGGTTTGTCAAGATGGAGGAGATGGCGAAGCCGGCCATCGAGGCCATCAAGAACGGCGACCTGACCTTCGTCCCGGAGCGGTTTGACAAGACTTACCTGCACTGGCTGGAGAATATCCGCGACTGGTGTATCTCCAGACAGCTCTGGTGGGGACACCGGATCCCGGCTTATTACTGCGACGACTGCGGTGAGATCGTGGTAGATCGCGAGATGCCGGGGGTTTGCCCCAAGTGCGGCGGAACCCATTTTACCCAGGATCCGGATACCCTGGATACCTGGTTCTCCTCTGCGCTTTGGCCCTTCTCCACCCTGGGATGGCCCGAGCAGACCGAGGATCTGGATTACTTCTATCCGACGGACGTGCTGGTAACCGGTTACGACATCATCTTCTTCTGGGTTATCCGTATGGTATTCTCCGGCTATGAGCAGACCGGAAAGTGCCCCTTCCATCATGTGCTGATCCACGGCCTGGTGCGCGACTCCTTAGGCCGGAAGATGAGTAAGTCCCTGGGAAATGGTATCGATCCGCTGGAAATCATCGACCAGTACGGCGCGGACGCCCTGCGTTTCACCCTGGTGACGGGCAACGCACCGGGCAATGACATGCGTTTCTACATGGAGCGTGTGGAGGCAAGCCGCAACTTTGCCAATAAGATCTGGAACGCTTCCCGCTTTATCATGATGAACATCGAGAAGGCAGAGGTTCCGGAAAAGATGGATCTCACTGAGCTCACCGGTGCGGACAAGTGGATTCTGTCCAAGGTGAATACTCTGGCGCAGGATGTGACCGCGAACATGGACAAGTTCGAGCTGGGAATCGCGGTGCAGAAGCTCTACGACTTCATCTGGGAGGAGTTCTGCGACTGGTACATCGAGATGGTGAAGCCGCGTCTCTACAACGAAGCGGATCAGACCAAGGCGGCAGCCCTGTGGACGCTGAAGACCGTTCTGACCAACGCCCTGAAGCTTCTGCATCCCTACATGCCGTTCATCACGGAGGAGATCTACCGGAACCTGACCGGCGAGGAGTCCATCATGATTTCCGCATGGCCGGAGTTCAAGACCGAGTGGAGCTTCGCGAAAGAAGAGACAGAGGTAGAGCTCATCAAAGAGGCCGTTCGTTCCATCCGTAACGTGCGTTCTTCCATGAACGTGCCGCCCAGCAAGAAGGCACATGTGATCGTGGTATCCGAGAAGTCGGAGATCCGCGAGGTCTTCGAGGGAAGCAAGGCCTTCTTCGGCACCTTAAGCTATGCAAGCCAGGTAACCGTCCAGGAGGACAAGGCAGGCATCGGCGAGGATGCGGTATCTGCAGTGATTCCGGATGCTGCACTCTATATGCCCTTTGCGGAGCTGGTGGATCTGGAGAAGGAGATCGAGCGTCTGAAGAAGGAAGAGGAGCGTCTCACGAAGGAGCTGGCCCGTGTCAACGGCATGCTGAATAACGAGAAGTTCATCAGCAAGGCGCCCCAGAGTAAGATTGACGAGGAGAAAGAGAAGCTTGCGAAGTACACCCAGATGATGAATCAGGTGAAGGAACACTTAGCAGCTTTGGTGAAATAATAGAGAGAAAGAGTATGAAAAAGTTTATCTGTTTTCTGCGAAAATGGAGTGAGGGGTGTGCAGGTCGTATGGAGAAACCGGTAGCTATTGCTAACCGGTTTTCTCTGCTGCTTCATGCAGTGGGATCTGCCTTTATCTATTTTATCATGGAGGCGATGTCCCGCCATTCCGTGGCGGAGGCGTGGAGCTTTCTGGTCGGAAGTCCGAAGGTATTTGCCTACAACAGCTTTATGATCTTCATGACCTTTATGCTGGTCTATCTGTTTCGCAGGCGTATCTTTGTGCGTCTGCTGATCGCAGCCTTCTGGATTTTCTTAGGCTTTATGAACGGCACGATCCTAAGTACCCGCGTGACGCCGTTTACCGGGCAGGATCTGCACCTGATTACTGATGCCCTGGATATCGTCAATGTCTATATGTCGCCCCTGAAGCTGATCGCTCAGGTAGGCGGCGTGCTTTTAGCCATCGCGGTGCTGGTGCTCCTGTGGAAATTTGCACCGAAGTACCAGAAGAAGATTCATTGGCCCTTAAGCATCGCAGGCGTGATTATCGTGCCGATTCTCTTTACAGGAAGCACGAAGCTTTGTCTTGAGCAGCGCGTGCTGTCCACGTATTTTGGCAATATCGCCTTCGCTTACCAGGACTACGGCCTGCCCTACTGCTTTTTCTGCAGCCTTCTGGCCACCGGCATGGATGAGCCCTATGAGTATTCCCAGGAGGCCATCGATAAGATTGTGGAGGAGGATAAGCAGGTAGCCTTAAATGCCGACAATGATACGGAGAAGCCGAATATCATTATGCTGCAGCTGGAGACCTTCTTCGACCCCACGACCGTGGAGTGGCTGGAATTCTCCGAGGATCCGATCCCGAATTTCCGGCGGCTGATGGAGGAGTATTCCTCCGGAGCCTACAAGGTACCCTCTGTGGGAGCCGGAACCGCGAATACGGAATTCGAGTCCATCACCGGCATGAACCTCAGGTATTTCGGACCGGGCGAGTATCCCTATAAGACCATCCTGAAGAAGACCACCTGTGAGAGCGTGGCCTACGATCTGCGAAGCATCGGTTATGCGACCCATGCCATTCACAATAACAAGGCGACCTTCTACAGCAGGGCGGATGTCTTCAAGAATCTGGGCTTCGATACCTATACCTCCAAGGAGTATATGGATGTGTCGAATACCACGGTGACAGGCTGGCTGAAGGATGAGATCCTGGTGGATCAGATTCTGGACAACCTGAAATCCACAGCCCGTCAGGACTTTATCTATGCCATTTCCGTCCAGGGACACGGCGAGTATCCCACGGAGAAGGTGCTGGAGGATCCGGTCATCCAGGTGAGCGGCGCTGCCACGGAAGAAAAGAACAATCAGTGGGAATATTATGTAAACCAGCTTCATGAGATGGATCAGTTCGTCGCGGACCTGATCGAGGCACTGGATAACTTTGGCGAGAAATACGTCCTCGTGATGTACGGGGATCACCTGCCGACTCTGGGACTGACCGTGGAGGATGTGACGAACCGCTACCTCTTCGACACCAGCTACGTCATCGTGGATAATCTGGGACTGGAGAAGGTGGATCAGACCCTCTGCTCCTACCAGATCGCTGCAGAGGTGCTCGATAAGGTCAATATCCATACCGGAACCATGATGCAGTATCACCAGAACCGCCGCAAGTCCAAATGGTACCTGCAGGACATGGAGCTCCTGCAGTATGACCTGCTCTACGGCAAGAAGTATGCTTACGGCGACGACGGCACGACGCCCTTTGAGACCATTGATATGCAGATGGGCATTCATCAGCCGGAGATCACAAGAGTGATTTCCCTGCCGGATGAGAATAAGGTCTATGTCTTCGGCAGCAACTTCACGACAGCCAGCAAGATCTATATCAATGACGAATGGCAGAATACGAAATTCATCAGCAGCCATGTCTTGCAGGTAAAGAAGGCGAAGCTGACGGAGGATGCCCTGGTATCCGTGAAGCAGCTGGCGCCGGGCAAGGCAAAGAGAGTCTTGAGCGAGGGCAATACGGTCATGTATGTGGCTCCGATGCAGGAGG
>CAVKIR010000071.1:900-6880 GCA_963656395.1 Prevotella sp. CAG:279 | reverse complement strand
CATGTATCTGGAATACGGATGTACAGGTGTCCGCGGCGAAGTTGAAAAAGGCTATCAGACCATAAAACAATATTCACTGCCATGTTATACAAAGCTTCGTCAGGAACAGGTAGGTGTCAATGACGCACTGGTACAGACACTTCTACATCTGGTTGCAGATACATGGGATACCAATATATTGTCAAGGCATGATATGGAGACAATGAAATATTGTCAGAAATATGCAAAAAAAGTATTGTGTCTTGGAGGGATTCTTACAGAAAGAGGAAAAGCTGAGCTTCTTAAGATGGACGATGATTTTATAGAAAAATATATCAGCCCGGGAGGCTGTGCAGATCTTCTTGCTGTCACTCATTTTGTATACTGCCTGGAGCATACAGTCATAATGGAATACAATATCGTTACTGAAAAAGCATTGTCTTATAACGGAGGAGGAGGGATTTGAACCCTCGCGCCGGTGCTACCGACCTACTGGTGTTCGAAGCCAGACCCTTCAGCCACTTGGGTACTCCTCCATTGCTGTGACTCAGCAAATATCAGTATAATATATTTTCGGTAAATTTTCAAGTGCCTAGTTATTCCAACTTCCACAATCGCACGGAAAATGGTTACTGGAACGAGGTACGAGTGGACAGTAACGCCTTTTCCTCTTCTTCCGCACTCAGCTTATCCTGCCCCTTGTGAGAATCTTCAATCTATGCTAAACTATTCATAAGTATTGCCATGCAGATTGCGGAGGCGGTTTTACATTTGGATGCATGGCGCGAAATTAAATTATGGAGGCGTGCAAGATGAAAAGAATCGGAATGTTGACCAGCGGCGGAGACTGTCAGGCGCTGAATGCTACCATGCGTGGAATCGTGAAGGGCGTATGCAATGCCCTGGACGAGGTGGAGCTCTACGGCTTCGAGGAAGGCTATAAGGGTCTGATTTACGGCAATTATCGGATGCTGACACCGAAGGATTTCTCTGGAATCCTGACCAAGGGCGGCACGATCCTCGGCAGCTCCCGACAGCCCTTTAAAATGATGCGCGTGCCGGACGAGAACGGCCTGGACAAGGTGGAGGCTATGAAGCATACTTACCACAAGCTGCGTCTGGACTGCCTGGTGATTCTGGGCGGCAACGGAACCCAGAAGACTGCGAATCTTCTGCGGGAAGAGGGGCTGAACATCCTTCATATGCCGAAGACCATCGACAATGATATCTATGGCACAGATATGACCTTCGGTTTCCAGAGTGCCGTAGACATCGCCACAGACTGCATCGACTGCATCCATACTACAGCAGCCTCCCACGGCCGTGTCTTCATCGTGGAAGTCATGGGCCACAAGGTAGGCCAGCTGACCCTGCATGCAGGCATCGCCGGAGGTGCAGACATCATCCTGATCCCGGAGATTCCCTACAGCATCGACAGCATCTGTAAAGCCATCGAGAGCCGCAATAAGCAGAAAAAAGGCTTCACCATTCTCGCCGTGGCCGAGGGCGCGATTCCGAAGGAGCGCGCAGAGATGAGCAAAAAAGAGCTGAAGAAATTCATGGAGACCTATCCGTATCCGGCAGTATCCTACGAGATCGCGGATCAGCTGACCCAGCGCCTGGGTACCGAGGTGCGCGTCACGGTTCCGGGTCATACCCAGCGCGGCGGCAGTCCCTGCCCCTACGACCGTGTACTTTCTACACGCCTGGGTGCTGCAGCGGCACAGGCTATCGTAGACGATGCCTACGGCTACATGATTGGTATTGTAAATGGAGAATGCCGGCGGATCCCGTTGGAGGAGTCTGCAGGCAAGCTGAAGTTTGTAGACCCGAATTCCTCCATCATATCCGAGGCGAAGATGATCGGCATCAGCTTCGGTGATTAATTACTCAAAGGGGAATTGACACATGTCCTATATGGCCCTTTACCGGAAGTTTCGTCCTACTGAATTCGGCGACGTCCGGGGACAGGATCACATCGTAACCACATTAAAAAATCAAATCAATGCAGACAGAATCGGACATGCCTATCTGTTTTGCGGTACCCGGGGTACCGGTAAGACCACCGTGGCGAAGATTTTCGCCCGGGCGGTAAACTGCGAGCATCCGATCGATGGCAATCCCTGCGGAACGTGTGCGGCCTGCCGCTCTATAGCGGCAGGCACTTCCATGAATGTGATCGAGATCGATGCCGCATCGAATAACGGCGTGGATAACATCCGTGAGATCCGCGACGAGGTAGCCTACTCGCCTACGGAAGGACGCTACAAGGTCTACATCATCGATGAGGTGCATATGCTCTCCATCGGAGCCTTTAATGCCCTGTTAAAGACCCTGGAGGAGCCGCCCGCCTACGTCATCTTCATTCTGGCGACCACCGAGGCGCACAAGATTCCGGTGACGATCTTATCCCGGTGCCAGCGGTACGATTTCCGGCGGATCACGGCAGACACTATTACTGCCAGACTGCATGAGCTGACCGAGAAAGAGGGCGTGGAGACCGAGGAGAAGGCACTGCGCTATATCGCCAAGGCTGCAGACGGCTCCATGCGAGATGCCCTAAGCCTTCTCGATCAGTGCATCGCCTTCTATCTGAACCAGAAGCTGACCTATGATCACGTTCTGGATGTGCTGGGAGCCGTGGACACGGAGGTGTACAGCCGGCTGCTCCGGCTGACCCTGAACCGGGATCTGCCCGGCGTCATGGCGGAGATCGAGGAGCTGGTGATCAAGGGTCGGGAGCTGGGGCAGTTTGTGACAGATTTCACCTGGTATCTGCGCAACCTGCTTCTATTAAAAAGCAACGATCATATGGAAGATATTCTGGATGTCTCCACCGAGAATCTGGCTCGACTGAAAGAGGAAGCCCTGCAGATCGAGGACGATACTCTGATGCGCTACATCCGCATCTTCTCGGAGCTGGGCGGACAGATCCGTTATGCATCCCAGAAGCGGGTACTGGTGGAGGTGGCCTTTATCAAGCTGTGCCGACCGGCCATGGAGACGAACACCGATGTACTCCTGGATCGCATCCGTGTGCTGGAGCAGGAGTTCGAGGCGAAGATGGAAGAGCTGGAGAGCGGAGCCATTTCCTATGGAGGCAGCCGGCAAAATGGATTGCCTACAGGCGCCCCGGCAGAGCCGAAGAAGCCCGCACCCGCAGCTCCCGCACCGAAATCCCTGCCCGAGGATGCACAGAAGGTGGTTCAGAGCTGGCGGGACATCCTGAAGCGCCTGCACCCGCTTTTGCGCACCTACTTAAAGGATGCGCAGCTGAAAGCACTCGGTGACGGCAGGCTCGGCATCATCGCGGCTACGCCCACCGGCGAGGCGTTCCTGAAGGAGACCCGTCATCTTCAGGAGATTAAAAATGTGATCTTACAGGATACCGGAAAGGATATGGAGATTCTGGTAGCCTGTCAGGAAAATGACCCCCACACAGAGGTGGGTGCGATTGACTTTGCACAGGTCATTCATACAGACATAGAATTCGAGGACGAATAAGGAGGAGTAAAAAATGGCAAAAAGAGGTGGATTTCCGGGAGGCATGGGTATGCCCGGCAATATGAACAACCTGATGAAGCAGGCACAGAAGATGCAGCGCCAGATGGAGGAGAGCCAGAAGGCTCTGGATGAGAAGGAGTACACCGCTGCAGCAGGCGGCGGAGCAGTCGAGATCAAGATGACCGGTAAGAAGGAGATCACGAAGGTGACCATTGATCCGGATGCCATCGATCCTGAGGACGTAGAGACCCTGGAGGAAATGATCCAGATCGCGGTCAATCAGGTACTGCGCCAGCAGGAAGCGGATTCCGCATCCATGATGTCCGGCCTGACCGGCGGCCTCGGCGGAGGCTTTCCGTTCTAATGGATTATTACAGCAGTCAAATCAGTAAACTGATTGAGCAGCTGTCTTCCCTGCCCGGCATCGGCGGCAAGACGGCTCAGCGGCTGGCCTTCCATATCGTCAATCTGCCCCTGGAGAAGGTGCAGGCCCTGTCCGATTCCATCATCAATGCGAAGAAAAATGTTCGCTATTGCAAGGAATGCTTTACCATGACGGATCAGGAGCTTTGCCCCATCTGCGCCAATCAGAAGCGGAATCACAAGATGATTATGGTGGTCGAGAATACCCGGGATCTGGCGGCCTATGAGAAGACCGGCAAATACGACGGTGTCTATCACGTGCTCCACGGAGCCATCTCTCCGATGCTCGGTATCGGTCCGGCGGACATCAAGCTGAAGGAGCTGATGACCAGACTCCAGGGCGATGTGGACGAGGTCATCATCGCCACAAATTCCAGCCTGGAGGGCGAGACCACGGCCATGTACATCAGTAAGCTCATCAAGCCGACCGGCATCAAGGTCAGCCGAATCGCCAGCGGCGTGCCGGTGGGCGGCGATCTGGAATACATCGATGAGGTGACACTTCTTCGGGCGCTGGAGGGTCGTGTGGAATTGTAAAAAAATGGTACAGGAACCGTTATGATTTCACAAAGAACAGCTTGACCAGTTTCGGAACTATCGGTATACTATAAGAAGCGGAAATTCCTGCAAAGCAGGATTCGATCTTACAAAATAATATAAAAGGTGGGACAAACATGACGAATTTAGAACTCCAGAAGACGGCTAATGAAGTCCGTAAGGATATCGTTACCGCCGTTCACAGCGCAAAGTCCGGTCATCCGGGCGGATCTCTGTCAGCAGCAGACATGTTTACATATCTGTATTTTGAAGAGATGAATATCGATCCGAAGGATCCGAAGAAGCCGGACAGAGACCGCTTCGTACTTTCCAAGGGTCACACAGCTCCGGGTCTGTACTCCACTCTGGCAGAGAGAGGATTTTTCCCAAAGGAGGATCTCGTTACCTTAAGACACGTCGGCTCACATCTGCAGGGACATCCCTGTATGCAGCATACACCGGGTCTTGACATGTCCAGCGGATCCTTGGGACAGGGCATCTCCGCAGCAGTCGGCATGGCACTTTCCGCAAAGGTATCCGGTGACAGCTACCGTGTATACACACTGCTGGGCGACGGTGAGATCCAGGAGGGTCAGGTATGGGAGGCTTCCATGTTCGCAGGCGCGAAGCATCTGGACAACCTGTGCGTCATCGTAGACAATAACAACCTTCAGATCGACGGACCCATCGGTGAGGTCAACTCCCCGTATCCCATCGACGATAAATTCAAAGCGTTCAACTTCCATGTAATCAATATCGACGGCCACAACTTCGATGAGATCCGTATGGCTCTGAATGAAGCAAAGACCATCAAGGGTCAGCCCACAGCCATCATCATGAAGACAGTAAAGGGCAAGGGCGTGTCCTTCATGGAGAACAACGCGGGATGGCATGGTTCTGCTCCGAACGACGAGCAGTATGCAATAGCAATGGCAGATTTGGAGAAGGTAGGTGAAGCATTATGTCAGAAGTAAAGAAGATCGCAACAAGAGAGAGCTATGGCAACGCGCTGAAGGAGCTCGGCGCTGAGAATCCGAACGTTCTGGTATTGGATGCTGACCTTGCCGGCGCCACCAAGACAGGCGTATTTAAGAAGGCATATCCGGATCGTTTCTTTGACTGCGGTATCGCAGAGAGCAATATGGTAGGCATCGCAGCAGGACTTGCTACCACAGGCAAGATCCCGTTCTGCAGCACCTTCGCGATGTTCGCTGCCGGCCGTGCATTTGAACAGGTACGCAACTCCGTAGGCTATCCGCATCTGAATGTAAAGATTGCCGCTACTCACGCAGGAATCTCGGTAGGTGAGGACGGAGCGACCCATCAGTGCAACGAGGATCTTGCTCTGATGCGCACCATCCCGGGCATGGTAGTGATCAACCCGGCAGACGACGTAGAAGCAAGAGCGGCTGTCAAGGCGGCAGCAGAGTACGAGGGACCGGTATATCTGCGTTTCGGAAGACTGGCAGTTCCGGTATTTAACGACGAAGCAACCTACAAGTTTGAGCTGGGCAAGGGTATTCTCTTAAGAGAAGGT
>CAVKIR010000071.1:0-890 GCA_963656395.1 Prevotella sp. CAG:279 | reverse complement strand
AAGAGAGGGTACAGACCTGACTATCGTAGCTACAGGACTTTGCGTAAACAGCGCTCTGGAAGCAGCTGAGAAGCTGGCGGCAGAGGGCGTATCCGCAGAGGTTATCAATATCCACACCATCAAGCCGCTGGATGAGGAGATTATCCTGAAATCCGCAAAGAAGACCGGCAAGGTAGTGACTGCAGAGGAGCACTCTGTGATCGGCGGCCTTGGCAGTGCAGTTTGCGACGTACTTAGCGAAAAGCTTCCGACTCCGGTCAAGAAGATTGGCGTATACGACGTATTCGGCGAGTCCGGCCCGGCAGTCAAGCTGTTGGAGAAGTACAAGCTGGATGGTGTCGGTGTATACGAGCAGATCAAAGACTGGCTGAAATAAGCAAGCACCATATGGCAGATACAAAAAAGGCAGGCGCCCGAAAGGGCGCCTGTTTTCGGATTATAAAGGATGATAGCCCATGGCAAAGATAACAAAGCTATATGACACGCCGCCCTATCAGGAGCAGGAGAGCGGCATGGAGGATTATAAGAAGAAGCTGTTCCGACATCGGGCGGGAAGAAGTGCAAAGTACCTGATTCTTGCGGCCGTCATCCTGGGCGGCTTTCTGTTCTACAGCCTGTGGTCCCGGAATAAGACCTATACGACTTATGAGACCGTGAAGACAGCGGAACACAGCAGCACGGTGAATACGATGTATACAGAATACAATGGTAAGCTGCTGAAATACAGTAAGGATGGTATCTCCTGTATCGATTCCAAGGATGAGGCTATCTGGAGCCAGACCTATAATATGCAGAACCCCATGGTTGATATCTGCGAGAGTGCAGTGGCCGTGGCGGATCAGCAGGGGAATACCGTATACGTCTTCGATGCGCAGGGTGCCGTGACAGAG
>CAVKIR010000070.1:0-6947 GCA_963656395.1 Prevotella sp. CAG:279 | reverse complement strand
TGCACAGTCAACACCCGGAATAGATCCCGGAAGAAGCTTGTCCGCGATACCCTGGAAGGAATTGGTCAGCTCGGTTACGAAGGTACGAACACCCAGCTGAAGGATTGCCAGATATACGGCGAAGTTCAGGCAGATGTTCAGGATATAGAACAGGAAGCTCTGTCCCTCTTTCATGAAACCGGCCTCGGTAAGGTAATCTCTTCCAAGGATAGTCAGAATAGCTCCGAAGAATACGGTCATCAGGATTGCGGTACATACCATGTTCTCATTGAACATAGACATGAAGCCCGGAAGCTCGATATCCTCCAGCTTCTTGGAACCCTCTTTGCCTCTCTTTACGTCATGCTCATGCATCTTGCCTGCGATCCAGGAGAACAGTGCGACACCCATGATCTGCTGATGTCCCAGACAGAAGCCGGCACCGTCGGTCAGCTCCTGGGTCGGCTTGATGGTCAGGTTGGAGCCTACTGCCCAGTAGAGACCCAGAACCACTGCCATGACTACCAGAAGTGCGATGTTGTTCGTTGCCAGTCCCGGCAGAGCGAACAGGATCAGCCAGTATGCGGTAGAAGCCTGCTGTACCTGTACGTGACCTGTGGTGAACAGGGAACGAAGCTTGGTAACCTTGCTGAAACGAACCAGCAGGATGTTGATGATAAATGCGATCAGAAGAAGCTGCATTACCATAGCGAAGGACTTTCCGAAGACCTCCTCCACGCCGGCGGTAACGGCGTTCTGTCCGAAATACGGGTCGATAACCATTGCATCCAGGTTAAAACGATCCTTCAGACCTACCAGAACCGGACGGAAGTTGCTTACCAGTCCGCTGGAACCTGCTGCCAGGATCATATAACCTACAACGGCCTTGATGGTTCCTCCAAGAACATCATACCAGGGTTTCTTCAGCAGCACATAACCAATCAGTACAATGAGACCGATCATCCATGCCGGCTGCTGCAGTATGTTCGTAGCAAAGTACGACCATGCGCTCATTAAAATGTTCATAACTCTTTTCCTCCTACATTTTCCCCTTTATTTGCGCCGCCGTCCGGGGGAGGCCGGACAGCGGTTACAAACGATTCAATTACTTATCCAGATATTTCTCCTGAATCTTCAGCAGGTCTTCCGGTCCCTCAGCCTTCTCCAGCTCCGCTACCAGCTCCTCGTTCATCAGCATCTCGGACAGACGCATCATGTTGTTCAGGTGCTGATCCGGGTTGCAGGATGCCAGGGTGAAGAATAACTGCGCGTCCTTCTCCGGGTCATTCGGGTCAAAGCTGACCGGCTTCTCCAGCTTCATGAAGCCGATGGCGGTCTTATTGACACCGACTGCGCCTTCCTGGGAATGCGGCATCGCGATGTTCGGCATGATGACGATATACGGGCCGTACTTGCGAACGCACTCTACGATATCATGTCCATAGTTGGCTTCTACGGTTCCGTCTGCCTCCAGGGACCTGCAGCTCATGAGAATGGCTTCTTCCCAGTCCTTTGCTTCCTTGGCGAACAGATAGTGCTTCTTCTCTACAAATTCTCTTAACATAATCGTCTCTCTCCCTTCTTCGATTACAGGCAGGAACGATAAGGAATGTTCTGGGGATGCTCGAAGCAGTCCTCGAAGCCTCTTCTGTGATGATAGTAGATCTTATCCTTGTCCTGCGGATAGGTATACTTTCCGCCTACCTGCCAGAAGAACGGATGGAACTTATACTCGTTTCTGTCCTTCTTGAAATCATACAGAACCTTGATCTCGTCGCAGTCAGCCTGGAAGTTGGTCCATACATCCCAGTGAATCGGAACGACAACCTTACACTTCAGGTTCTCAGCCATACGAAGGATGTCGATGGAGGTCATCTTATCCTGCATACCGATGGGGTTCTCACCGAAGGAACCGAAGGCTACGTCGATATCATAATCCTTGCCGTGCTTAGCAAAGTAAATGGAGAAGTGAGAATCTCCGGAGTGATAGATGTTTCCGCCCGGAGTCTTAACCAGGTAGTTCACAGCCTTGTCATCCATATCGGTCGGGCATACGCCTGTAAGCTCTTCTCTGTTCTCGCTGGTATCGTCTGTCGTAACGATGCAGGTACGGTCAAAGCTGTCCAGTGCGATAATCTCAAGGTCTTTGATCTTGATGGTGTCGCCCGGCTTTACAGTGATGCAGCGGTCTTCCGGAACGCCCCACTTTACCCAGGTCTCTACAGACTTCTTCGGTCCGATGAAGGGTACCGGAATCTCTTTTCCGTTCTCATCTGTAGTGGTCATGCCGCTCTGGATTACATGTGCTGCCCACTCTGCAGACATATGGTCCTGATGATAATGGGTTGCAAGAACTGCGTCTACATGCTTGAATGCAAACGGGTCGATAACGAAGGGTACGTTACGAAGGTTCGGCTGCATCAGACGTCCGCCGCACATATTGGCCATCTGATGACCCGGCTTCATCTTATTGTCGCCGTGGGTTCTCTTACCGTTGCCGCACCACAGGTCGATGGTGATGTTCGTGTTCTCCGGTGTCTTGAACCATACGCCGGTACATCCCAGCCACCACATCGCTACGTTTCCGGGAGCTACCACCTCGTTCTCGATATCCTCTACGAGCCAGGTTCCCCACTCCGGGAAAGTGCTTTTAATCCAGCTGTCTCTTGTCATTTCGCTAATCTTGGACATTTTTTAAATCTCCCTTTCTTTGTTGGTGTTGGATTATGGTTTCTTGTTCCTTATTTCCTATGGGTTTATCATACAGGAGCAGCGCTTTTCTTTCAACCATTTTTATGAACATTCTGTCTGTTTTATGTTCGTTTTATGTCTGTTTTGATAATTTTGTAGCATTAAACAAATCTTATACGCCAATTGCACGCTTCCGCAAACATTCTTTTGTCATTTTGTACAGCTTATTGATAATATATGAACTTTTTGAACGTTTTATTCCGACAGAATCTCTATTGCCTTCTGGAGCTGATTGTCCTTATCCTCCGGAATGGTAAATTCATTCGCCACATCCTCGTCAAGCTCCACCTCCACATCCGGTGTGATGCCGACATCCTGGATGTTATTGCCGTTCGGTGTATAGTACTTGGATACGGTCAGCTTGACAGCGGTGCCGTCACTTAACGGAAAGATCTTCTGAACGATGCCCTTGCCGAAGGTCTGGGTTCCCACCAGGGTGCCGATGCCGTAGTCCTTGATGGCGCCGGCGAAGATCTCGGAGGCGCTGGCGCTGTATTCATTGACCAGAAGAACCAGGGGCTTATCAAAATAGTTCTCCGCATCGGATCGGGACTCCTCGCGATTGCCGTACTTATCCTCGGTATAGACGATCAGTCCTTCCGGAAGCAGCCGATCCAGAATGCTGCAGGCGCTGGATACCAGACCGCCGGTGTTATTCCTAAGATCGATGATGAGGGCTGTCTCACCCTGATTTTCCAGATCGTCTAAGGCCTCCAGGAACTGATTCACGGTCACATTCTCGAAGTTGCTCACGGAGATATAGCCGATATTGCCATCCAGCATCTTATGGCTGACCGTCGTAAGCTCGATGGTTCTGCGTTCCACGTCGAAGGTCATAAAATCATCCTCTCCCTCCCGGGCCACAGAGATCGATACGGTCGTTCCTTCCGTTCCCTTGACCACAGAGACGATCTGCGTCAGATCCCCGCCGGTTACCTCCTGATCCTCCACCATATAGAGCACATCTCCTGCCAGCAGGCCGGCTTCCTCCGCGGGCGAGCCTTCGAAGACCTGTGTGATCGTAATGATGCCGGTGGTCGTATTCTGACTCATCTCCACACCGATGCCGCTGTAGCTGCCGCTGGTAGAGTCCTTCATATTCTGGTACTCTTCCTTCGTATAATAGGCTCCGTAGGTGTCACCCAGACCCGCGATAATTCCCTTATATAGGTACTTTTCCACCTGATCCGCGTCGATCTCATTCAGGTACTGGTTCTGGATCAGCGTCTCGATCTCGGTGATCTTCTCCTCGACCTCCGTGGATGTCAGATTCAGCTCACCTCTTTCCGCCTTTTTCTCATCCGATAGCTTCGTAAGCTCCCGGCTTCCGAAGAAGATTCCGCCTGCTGCCACTGCAGTTACGACCACACCGACTGCAATTCCTTTGATAAACTGCTTTTTATTTTCCATGATTGTAATATCTGTCCTTTTCTTTCCGTCCTGTCTCATCCGCCGACATAGGCTGTCGGGTTTACATAACTTCCGTTCTTAATCACGCCGAAATGCAGGTGATTGCCGGTGGAATAGCCGGTAGAGCCCACGGCTGCGATCGACTGCCCGGCACTGACGCTCTGACCCGCGCTCACATAGAGGGCCGAGCAGTGCATGTATACCGTAGACAACCCATTTCCATGGGAAATGACGATATAATTGCCTGCAGAGCTGCTGTAGGCGGCCGTGGTCACACGTCCCGCGGCCGCTGCTACGATGGAAGCCCCATAGGATGCACCGATATCGATGCCCTTATGATTCGTCGATGCACCTGCCGTGGGCTGCGCCCGATTGCCGAAGCCGCTGGTAATGCGCCGACTGCTGGGGCAGGGCCACACGAAGCCGGAGGCTCCGCCGTCTCCGTCACCGGCCTTGGCATTGGCTGCTGCCGCCGCCGCGATCTGCTGCTCGATCTGGTCGAGAAGCTTCTGCTGCTTGGCCAGGTCTTCCTTGTATTCTGCTGCGTTGCTGTTCTCACTGTCGATCTGGGACTGGTAGCTCTCGATCTGCGCCGTCTTCTTCTGAATCAGAGCATCCACCGTCTTCTTCTGTTCGGATGCTGCTTCCGCCATGGCGTCCAGCTCTTCCTTCTCCGTCTCCAGCTCCTCTTTCTTCTGCTTTATGGCCTGCTTCTGGGCGATATACTCCTCCAGCATGCTCCGGTCATAGGCAGTCATCTGCTCCGCATAGCTGGATTTATTCAGAAAATCCGCCATGCTCTCCGAGGTGAGGAAGAGCTCCAGATAGGAGGGATTCCCATTCTCATAGAGAAACTGGATGCGCTTCTTCATGTCCTCGTACTGCTGGGCTGCGGTAGCCTCTGCCTCGGCAAGCTCCTCCTCCACCTCGGAGATCTCCGTCTTCTTGGCTTCGATGTCCTGATTCAGCTTCGTGATCTGCTTTGCCAGCGCATTGGCCTCCTGATCGAGCTTCGAGATATAGGTCTCCAGATTGCTCTTACTGTTCTCCAGCTCGGAGATCTTCTTCTTGGTATCGCTGATATCCTGCTTGATATCCTTGATTTTATCCAGGGTATCCTGCTTCTTGTCCTCCAGATCCGACGTATCGATCTTCGTAGCGGACACCGGCAGACTCTGCTTTGTGAAAATAAAGCCAACTGTGAGCGCCAGCACAAGGATGGCGCTCACTCCACGCATTCTGTTCATTCGATTAAATATCCTTCTCGTCGAAACACATCAGACCTTCAGATGCTTCCGAATGGTAAAGAAGCTTCCAAAGAATCCGATTCCCACACCGAGGGCCAGTCCCACCGGCAGCAGAATCCGGAACATGTCTCCTACCGGGAGGAATTCCAGGAGTCCTGTCAGAGCATTGAACTTTTCTTCCATAAAGGTCACCAGCTGGGTATAGAGATAATAAAGCAATGCCAGCGGGAAGGAGGCGCCGATGATGCCGATCAGAATACCCTCCACCACAAAGGGGGCTCTGACAAAGGCATTGGTGGCTCCGATGAGCTTCATGATCGCGATCTCTTCCTTGCGGACCGTGATACCGATGGTAACGGTATTGCTGATCAGGAAGACGGATACACAGAGCAGCAAAATGATGACGGCGATGGAGATATAGCCAATCAGCATATTGAAATTCGTCAGGATATCTGCCACCTGCGCGGACTGGTTAATCTTGCGGACTCCGTCCACACTGCTCAGCCAGTCTACCAGATTCTGCTGCTGCTCCACGTCTGTCAGATAAATCTCGTAATGTGCCTGGTTGGCCAGCGGATTGTCATCTGCGAAGCCGTCGGCCAGCTGGGGATTATCCTTGAAATAGATCTCCTTGTACTGCTCCCAGGATTCCTCTGCGGATACGAAGACGGCTTCTCTTACCTCGTCCCGCTCCTTGATCCGCTCGCCGATGTTCTGGATCTCCTCCTCGGAGAGTCCCTCGTCAAAGAATACCGTTACGGCTACCGATTTCTCCGCCTCTTTTACCATATATTGGAAATTCTCCACAACGCAAAAGAAGATTCCGAAGAGGAAAATGCAGGCAGACATGGTGGCAATAGACGCCAGGGAAAACATTTTGTTGCGCCAGATATTTTTCAGACCCTGCTTCAGGCAGTAGGCGATAGAACTAATTCGCATTCTGTGTATACCCAGCATTGCGCTCGTCACTGACTATGACGCCTTTATTCATAACGATAACTCGTTTTTTCATCTGATCTACAATCTCCTGATTGTGGGTTACCACCAGTACCGTGGTGCCCCGCTCATTGATGGTCTCCAGAAGCTTCATGATTTCTCTGGAATTCTTCGGATCCAGGTTGCCGGTGGGCTCATCGGCCAGCAGAATATTCGGCCGGTTCACCAGGGCTCTCGCCAGAGCCACTCTCTGCTGCTCACCGCCGGAAAGCTGTCTGGGATAGGACTTATACTTCTCCGCCAGACCTACCAGGGAAAGCATCCTCGGTACGTTCTTACGAATCTCCTTGCTCGGGGTGACGATTACCCGCTGGGCAAATGCGATATTTTCATAGACATTCCGATCCTTCAGGAGGCGGAAATCCTGGAACACCACGCCCAGCTTTCTGCGGTACTTTGGGATCGCCCGAGCCTTCATTTTATTCAGATTAATTCCGTTCACCTTGATGCTGCCGGAGCTGGGCTCCAGTTCCTTCAGAAGCAGCTTAATCAGGGTCGATTTTCCGGAACCGCTGTTTCCCACGATAAAGACAAACTCGCCCTTGTCAATGTGCAGCGTCACGC
>CAVKIR010000069.1:0-6993 GCA_963656395.1 Prevotella sp. CAG:279 | reverse complement strand
ATTTCAGGGTTACTGTCGCAGTTTTTTCTACGTAGGTGCCGCCCTCCTGTGTGCTGTAGGTGAGCTCCACCTGTTCGCCTTTCTTATAGTAGGAAATCTGTTCCTTCAGCTCCGCAAGCGTCGATACACTGGTTCCGTCAAACTTCGTGATGATATCGCCTTTTTTCAGTCCGGCCTGCTCTGCCGCACTGTCGGATGCAACAGCTGTCAGATAGATTCCCTTTGGCATACCATAGGCCTGCGCCACCTCGCTGGTTACATCCTGGCCGCTGACACCGAGGTAACCCTGCTGCTCATCCGACACCTTCTCGGTTCTCACCTGCCGGTTCATCAGGTTCTCGATGATATCCACCACGTCGTCCACCGGGATTGCATAGCCCATGCCCTCTACAGTCGTATCAGAATACTTCGCGGAGTTAATACCAACTAACTGGCCGGACATATTCAGAAGTGCACCGCCGCTGTTGCCCGGATTGATGGCTGCATCGGTCTGAATCAGTGTATTGGTGTGATCCTCGATGGTGACCTCGCGGTTCAAGGCACTGACGATACCGGTGGTGACAGACTGTCCGTAGCCCAGCGCATTGCCGATGGCGACGACCTGTTCGCCCACCTGCAAATCAGAGGAGCTGCCAATCTCGATGACCTTGATGGCTGAAAGCGTATCCTCGGATAAATCGCTCAGCTTCACTGCAACGACTGCGATATCGTGATCCGCATCGGTTCCCTTAACCGTGGCCTCTGCCACACTCTCGTCCACAAAGCCCACGCTCAGCTCCTGCGCGCCGCTGACGACGTGATTGTTTGTAACTACCAGAAGCTCCGTATCGGTCCTGCCGATGATGATGCCGGAGCCGCTGCTCTCGCTCTCATAAGCCTGGGTCTGGCCGAACATGCTCTGCATCTCCTGCACACTTTTATTCGTAATCGCGACCAGCGACGGCATTGCAGCCTGGGCTATGGCGGATACGCTGTTGCTTTCCGTATCCGCGGCATCGCTATCGGATGCCGTACTGCTGACTGCCGTTGCGATATTCAGCTGCGCCTTTTCATCGGCTGTCACCGTATCTCCGTTTGCCTTGTTATACAGATAATTGCTGCCCTGGAAGGCGGTACTTGCCAGTACGCCGAATGCAAGGGCTGTTGCCACGAATGTACTTCCTTTTCTGATGTTTCTCATATCTATGACCTCCTTAAAACAGGTATGTTTTTATTTGACGAGGTCAGTATAACGAACATCTGTGATGCAATTGTGGTGCATGTATGGCAGAAGTGTGGTTTTCCTGTGTTCTTTCTGTGTCTTATTCGGAGATTCCGGCCACGTAATCGAACAATGTCTTCGCATCCTGATATCGGCCCGGATCTCCGTCCTGCATCAGCACAGCGATATAAGTCTTTCCTCCGATCTCGGCAGCAGCCACCAGACATTTTACATCATTGAAGCTGCCGGTCTTCATACCGATGGCGCCCTCGTAATAATACTCGCTCGAGGGCTGAATCAGTTCATTTGTATTCTTATAGGTCAGATCCAAGTTATCAAAGAGAGCACGATAGGACTTCGCACCGCAAAGCTTGCGGAGCGTATCATTTTTCAGGCATTCTCGGGCTATCCGAACCATGTCCCGGACACAGCTGTACTGACCGTCCGCCTGGTCTCCGTCCGGTGTCAGGAAGCTGGAATTCTCCAGATTCATTTCGGATACCAAATCCTTTTCCGCATCCAGAAAGGCCTGCAAAGCCTCATCCACCGATGCACTGTCATTTCCCAGAATTTTCCTTCCTGTATAGGTCGCCAGCGCATAAGCAGCATCATTTCCGGAAGGAATCAGCATGGCTCCCAGGAAGGTCTCCACCGTTCCGACGGTGCCTTCTTTCAGGCTTGCATTGGATGCCTGTTCGCTGATACGGGTGATTTCTTCGCCCGCTGTCATTTTCTCCGACAGATCACAGTACTTCAGCACGGTCAGCGCTGTCATCAGCTTCGTCGTACTGGCCGGGGTCTCCGCATCGGTTCCCGCCTTCTCATAGAGAATCAGCTCGTCATCCACCGAATACAAGACCGCCGCTCCGGCCTCCAACGATAGCTCCGGCATACTGTCCGCCACCTGCAGCTTTTTCGCCTCTTCCTCTGCCAGACGCTTCGCTTCTTCCTCTTCTGCCGCCTTTTTCGCCTCGGCGGCCTCCTTGGCCTGCTGCTCCTCCCGGATGCGTACTTCCTTCATCCGGGTCATTTCCAGCCGGGTGCCCTGCACCATCACCGGCAGGAGCATGAGGACAAATAAAAGCTCCAGCTCCAGCCGCACCGGAGCCTGCACATGTCGGCCGCGGGATCGCTTTACTGTGGCCATACGCTCAATCCCTGTGATGTTCATGCACAGAAGTCCGAACAGAAAGTAACCGAAAAAGCCGCCCAGAAGTGCCCAGAGAATATCATCCGTGCGCACCGTCGCAGACGGCAGAAAGAGCTGAAAAACCTCGATAAAAAGTGCCGCACTCCCGCACAGGGAGAGCACCTTCCCGGCATTTCGGCTTCTTCGGAACAGAAACGGTACCAGAAAACCGATGGGAACATATTTTAAGAAAGCGCCCAGCAGGGCTGCCAGGCCGCTCTCCTTCACCATTCTCACTGTGCCATACAGGGGAATCAGATTGGTTCCGGGAAAGGAGGGCTTCAGAGAAAAGCCCAGAGCCGGACTTACCGATGCCGAGAATAAGGTCAGAAGCCACCAGGCAAGCAGAGCCATCCCCACTTCATGCGCTGCCGGCACCCGCATTCTTCCGCTTCGATAAAGGATGCGGATAAGCAGGCGGTAAACGATATATAGAATACATCCGATTAGAAAATAGGCTTTGATGCTGCCGAAATATGCTGCCATAGCATTCCCCTCCTTCCTATCTTATACATACAGTGTACAACATGTTTTGATTTTTTTACGGATTCTCTGGAGTGCGTTGTCGACAGACTTTGGACTTCGCTGCATCTGTTCCGCTATCTGCAGATAATTTAATCCGTCCAGATATTGCTGCAAAATCTCGTATTCCAGGGGGCTTAGGAGTGCCTCAATCCGCTCCTTCAGACTTTCGACGGATTCCCTGTCGATCAGAAGCTCTTCCGGACTTTTACCCCGGGGGCTGTCCGCAGCATCCCCCAACTCCTCTGTCAGCTCCACATAGGTATTCAAAGGACTGTGCTTCTGCCTGGACGCCGCCTGGATGGCTGTATAGAGCTGCCGTGAGATACAAAGCTTCGCAAAGGAGGAAAAGGAGGTCTCACGCTCCGAGCGGTAATCCCGGATGGCCTTGAACAGACCCAGCATGCCCTCCTGGATCAGGTCATCTCTGTCGCCGCCGATGAGATACAAGGTCCTGGCCTCTTTCCGGACCAGCCCCTTGTAACGCTCAATCAGCACTTCCATGGCTTCCTGCTCTCCGGCGCGAATCTCCGCCATCAGCTCTTCATCTTTACGTTCTTCTGGTTTTGTCATGAATTATTTTTTCATCCTCTGCCGTACGATCTCGTAGGCCAGCACGCCTGTCGCCACGGAGGCGTTCAGGGAATCGATATTGCCTTTCATGGGAACCGAAGCGATGAAGTCACAGGACTCCCGCACCAGTCGGCTGACGCCCTCTCCCTCATTGCCGATGACCAGACCGATGGGTCCTGTCAGATTCAGGTCATACATGGTCTCTCCGCCCATATCAGCGCAGACAAACCAGAGTCCCTGCTCCTTCAGCTCCTTGATGGTGTTCGTCAGATTCGTGACCTTCGCCACAGGTGTGTAATTGATCGCTCCCGCGGAAGCCCTGGCTACCACTGCAGTAAGCCCGGCTGCCCGGCGCTTCGGGATAATGACGCCGTGGGCGCCCGCCAGATTCGCGGTACGGATAATGGCTCCCAGGTTGTGCGGATCCTCGATATCATCCAGGAGAATCAGGAAGGGATCCTCGCCCTTCTCGCGTGCATGCTCCAGCATCTCCACGACCGTTCCGTAGTCATAGGCTGCCGCCTGGGCAATGACGCCCTGGTGATGCCCGGTAGCGGACATTTGATCCAGCCGCTCCCTGGTTACGAAATTGAGAATCGTATCGTGCTTTCTGGCTTCCCGCTTGATGGTATTGATGCTGCCGTCCTGGCAACCGTCCTGTATGTACAGCTTGTCAATGGTCTTGCCGGAGCGAAAGGCCTCCAGCACCGCATTTCTTCCTTCTATCGTCAATTCTTCGTAATTCATCTGTTCTCCTCTGCTTCTGCTTCCAGTCCTTTTTTTGCAAGCTCCAGAATGCGCTCCATGCGTCCCGACAGATACAGATAACCCATCAGTGCTTCGAACCCGGTAGCTCTGCGGTAATCGGACATGGTAGCATGCTTGGCCATGGTAGCGGAGTTGGCATTACGGCCCCGCTTAAAGACCTGCAGCTCCTCCTCCGTCAGTTCCGCCTTGATCCGCTCCAGGGAGGCCGACTGAGCCCCTGCATTCACCAGGGCACTGGCCTTTCTGTGCAGCCGGTGAGCCTGCGCATTGCCCCGTCCCACCAGGAGGGAGCGAATGACCAGATCGTAGACTGCGTCACCGATATAGGCCAGAGCCAGCGGTGAATAAGTTCGAACGTCCACATCCGGCAGCTCCCAGGTCTCCCGGATGCCCACCATCAGATCCATTAAGCTCTTTTCCATTTTACGCCCTCACGGGTATCCTCCAGGATGATCCCCTTATCCAGAAGCTCGGCCCGGATCGCATCGGCCCGTGCAAAGTTTTTCTCTTTTCTCGCCTGCTGACGCTCCGCAATCAGCGTCTCGATATCCGCGTCGAGAAGCTCCTCCTTCTTTTCCGCTACCAGACCCAGAATATCACAGAGGGTCTGCAGACGCTCCAGACACTTCTTCAGATAGGACTTGCTGTTCTCCGCACTTGTATGGGTGTTCAGATATTTTACCAGCTCGAAGATAGCCGCGATGGCGTCTGCGGTATTGAAGTCATCATCCATGGCCTCCTCAAACTTCTTTACGTACTCTTCGGTGGCATCGTAGTGAGCGGTCTCGCTCTCGGTCATGCTGTCATCCTTTGCATTGGTAAGCAGATGCTTCAGATTCTCTGCAGCCGTCAGGATACGCTCCAGACCGGACTTGGAGGACTGCATCAGATCGGCACTGAAGTTCAACGGACTTCTGTAGTGGGCGCTGAGCATAAAGAAACGCAGCACCTGCGGATCGTATTTCTCCGTAATCTCCCTTACGGTAAAGAAGTTTCCCAGAGACTTGGACATCTTGCGGTTGTCGATGTTCAGGAAGGCATTGTGCAGCCAGTAGTGGGCAAACTCCTTGCCGTTGCAGGCCTCGCTCTGGGCGATCTCATTTTCATGGTGCGGGAAAATCAGATCCTCGCCGCCTGCATGGATATCGATCTGCTCACCCAGATATTTCTTAGACATGACGGAGCACTCAATATGCCAGCCCGGACGGCCCTCGCCCCAGGGAGACTCCCAGGCCGGTTCGCCCTCCTTCTTGGGCTTCCAGAGAACGAAATCCAGCGGATCCTCTTTTTCATTTTCACCGGAGACCAGAAGAGAGCGATTGCCGCTTCTTAAGTCATCCAGATTCTTATGAGACAGCTTGCCGTAGGAGCCGAATTTGCGGGTACGGAAGTATACTGTACCATTCACCGCGTAAGCGTAGTCCTTGTCAATCAGCGTCCGAATCATCTCAATCATGCCCGGAATCTCCTGTGTCGCCAGGGGATGGGTGGTGGCCGGTTTTACATTCATGTCGGCCATATCCTTCTTGCACTCAGCGATATAGCGCTCGGATATTTCGCCTGCGGTCACGCCCTCTTCGATGGCCTTCTTGATAATCTTATCGTCCACGTCGGTGAAGTTGGATACATAATTTACTTCATAGCCCTTGTACTCCAGATAACGGCGTACGGTATCGAATACGATCATCGGGCGGGCATTGCCGATGTGGATGAAGTTGTAGACGGTGGGGCCGCATACATACATTTTCACCTTTCCCTCTTCCAGGGGAACAAATTCTTCCTTACTCTTGGTCAGCGTATTATACAGCTTCATGCTTTTTCTCCTTCTTCTCTGCTTTTATCTGTTTCTTTTCCGCCTTTCTGGCGGCCTTCTGACGTTCTCTCTCCTCCAGCACTTCCACCTGTCGATTCAGATCGGCATTTTCCTTTCGAAGTGCTAAGAGCTCCTCCATGACCGGATCGGGAAGATTCACCTGATCCATATCACTCCTCGGTACCTTTACATTGTCCTGCTTGACGATGCGCCCGGGCACGCCCACTACAGTACAGTTGGGCGGCACCTCCTTTAAAACAACGGATCCTGCGCCGATCTTGGAATTCTCTCCTATGGTGAAGGACCCCAGGATCTTTGCTCCGGCACTGACCATGACATTGTCCTCCAGGGTGGGATGTCGCTTTCCCTGCTCTTTGCCGGTTCCACCCAGGGTGACGCCCTGGTAGAGGGTCACGTTGTCTCCAATCACAGCCGTCTCTCCGATGATGACACCGGAGCCGTGATCGATGAAGAGGCCTTTCCCGATGGTCGCGCCCGGGTGGATCTCGATCCCTGTCTTTCTCCGGGCTCTCTGCGAAATCCATCTGGCCCAGAAATAATGCCCGCTTTTATAGAGCTTATGTGCCACCCGGTAGTGCAAAATAGCCCAGAAGCAGGGATACAAAAACACCTCCGCCGAGGTCTTGATGGCCGGATCCCGCTCCCGTATCACCTGGATTTCTTCATTGACGTATTTGATAATTCCCATGCTGCTCCCCTTTTATTATCTAAAAATGGTTCGGGTGTTAAAACAATTCATTGATATAGACGCCTTCTACGACCCGCACCTGCTCCAGCTTCTGAAATGCATGCTTCGTAATACCCGGAAGCTCTTCCGCACCCAGCATACCGAATAGAAAACTGCCGAGATCCGCGATGGAAATGGTGACTTCCGGTTCTTCACTGCATCGTGTGAGGGTACTGCTC
>CAVKIR010000068.1:6544-6997 GCA_963656395.1 Prevotella sp. CAG:279 | reverse complement strand
ATATGCCAGGGGGTATCGAAGTCCGGCTCGCCCACGCCCAGGGAAATGGCATCAGGCATCTCATTGACTACATCGAAGAATTTGCGGATGCCGGACCAGGGAATCGAAACAGCTTTGTCTGATAATGGGTTTCTCACGGTGTCACCAGCATCCTTTCGTCTTTTTTCTCTTCGGCCATGATAGAGCCGTGATCCTTGTATTTCTTCAAAATGAAATGAGTCGCAGTGCTGAGAACGGAATCCAGCGGGGACAGCTTATCGGATACGAACTGTGCCACGTCCCGCATGGTCTTGCCCTCGATCATGACCATAAAGTCAAAACCGCCGGAGATCAGATAGACACTGTCCACCTCTGCATAATTGTAGATGCGCTCTGCCACCTTATCAAAGCCAAAGCCCCTCTGGGGCGTCACCTTTACCTCCACCAGGGCAGTTAGTTTCTCCTCACTGGTCT
>CAVKIR010000068.1:0-6534 GCA_963656395.1 Prevotella sp. CAG:279 | reverse complement strand
GTTGATCAGGGTATGATAACCGCAGATGATGCCTTCTTTCTCCATATCTGCGATCTCGTTGGCGACTGCCGCCTCCTCTACTCCCAGCATAACTGCCAGATCCGCCAGATCCACGCGGCTGTTTTTCTCAATGAATGTCAGAATTTTTTCTCTCATTGCTTTCGCCCTCCTGTCAGGATTTTTATTTATATATCTTGTATAACTCATCTGTCTTCGGACGCTCCAGAAAGCTCTCGTCCTCGCCGTTTACGATGCGTCTGGCCTTGCCGTCTGTGGCCTTGCCGATGACGGCCGCCGGAATGCCTACTTTCTCCAGCTCGCGCACCAGATCATGTCCCCGGTCTGCCGCCATCAGCATGCAGCCGCTGGAAATCAGATAATAGGGATTCAGCTCGAAGTACTCGCAGATCTCCACGGTCTCCTGCCGGATGGGAATGGCCTTCAGATCGATCTCCAGACCGATGCCGGAAGCCTCCGCCACCTCCCAGAGTGCACCGTAGATGCCTCCCTCGGTGACATCATGCATGGCGCTGACGCCGTGCTTTACCGCGATCCGGGAATCCTCCACTACGGAGATATACTGATCAAAGGCCTTGGCTGTCTCCACGAAGACCGCCGGGAAACGCTGCCGCAGTTCTTCTTCCTTCTCCTTGGCAATGATGGAGGTGCCCTCCACGCCGATCCATTTGGTCACCACAATATCCTGCCCGGGCTTCGCCCCTGCCGTAGATACAAGCTTGCCTTCCTGTACCTTTCCGACACCGGTGACACTGATGATGGGCTGATTGACAGCCCGGGTCACCTCGGTATGGCCTCCCATGACCTGGATATTGGCTGCAGCGCAGGCTGCTTCGACGTCACCCATCATTTCTTTGATATCGGCTTCCTCGATGGTCTCCGGCAGAAGCACCGTGAGCATGACGCCCACCGGCTCTGCCCCGCTGCTGGCCAGATCGTTAGCTGTGATCTGAATAGCCAGGGTACCGATATCCTTCACGGTTCCGGTGATGGGATCCGTGGAAATCACAAAGATTTCTCCGGGAGCCAGCTTCATAGCCGCGCAGTCCTCGCCCACACCGGCGCCTAAGAGCACCTCGTCCCGTTTCGTATGAATCTGCTTAAATATGCTTCTTTTTAAAATTGTCTCTGAAACTTTTCCGACCTTCATGGCTGTCGCTCCTTATTGCTGCTGCATTCTCGCTACGCAGGATGCAAGGGTCGCATTGACCGTAGCCTCATCCTGGGTGGCGATGGCCGCCTGCAGCTCATTCGAGAGCTCCGCATCGCCCGCGACACCCACGGTGATGGTTCTCGGTGTAGCCTTATAGGTACTCTTATTCACCAGAGTCGAGCTTTCCTCCTGGCCATTTACATAGACATGCTTATAGAGCTCTGCCACGACGCCCTTATGGGCGCTCTCCCGGGTGATATAGCCGATGGGCTGACCTGCGTCCGCCGTAATCTGCACGCCCGGCTCCGTGGTGCTTAAGGTCACACTCTCAAATTTCAGCGTCCGGTTGGACGGACGGGTCTCCTGACCGTAGATGGTGAAGGTCACCTGCTTGCCGCTGGTCACACCCTCGATATAGACCGGAGCATCCAGGGTATTCGTAAACTTCAGATCCTTATAGGTTCCCGCGATCGCCGCATCATCCGCCGGCTCCACGTAGGTGACGATCATGGAGTGGTTGGATCGCTCCGTCACCTCCAGCTCTGCCCGCAGTACGGCATTGTACAGAGTTGTCGATACCTGGCAGATACCGCCGCCCAGGCTGTCTACTACCTTACCGTTCAGGTAAGAGCCCGCCAGCGCATAGCCATTCTCCTCGGTAAAGGGACTGACCGCCTCATAGGCGGAGAAGCTGTCTCCCGGATACAATACGGTTCCGTTGATATGGCTGGTGCCGGTGGCAATATTCTGACACCGGGCGCTTCCCGAGGTGCTGTAGCTGGTGGTGAAGGTACCCAGCACATCCTTTACCTTGCTGAGCTCCTCCTTGGTTCCTCTCGGATAATCGGTCTCCACCGGAAGCTCCAGGGTGGCATCCGTAAGATCCCACTCCTTCTCAATAAAGTTCGTAATCTCACTGATGGATTCTTCTGCATCCAGCACGATGCCGGTCTGACCATCCACGATCTGGAAGGATCCGCCTTCCCGCTTCAGAGTGGCGTCTACGGCCTCCTGGTCGAACTTCTTGCACTGATTGTTTACATAATCTGTCACCAGATCCGTATCCAGCGCCCAGGTCAGCTGATAGTTCTTATTCTCGTGCTCCAGGTCCTTTCTTTCCTTATAACGCTTGATGATATTGCCGGCCTTGCCCAGCTGGATAGCCTGCTCCACGACCTCGCTCTCGTTCGTGCCGGTTAGTCCAAGCTCACTCAAGGTGGGAGTCAGCTCATTGTCCCCGATCTTCAGGGTCAATGTCTCCTCGCCCATCTTCTCCACATAGGTATTCAGCGTGTTCATAGCCTCCTCACGGGTCATGCCGGACAGGTCGATGCCGTCCACATAGACACCCGTATGGATGGTGGAGCTTTCCGCCGCCATTGCGGTGGTACCTCCTGCCAGAAAGGCCGTGCAAAGGACGGCCGCTGCAAGTAATTGTCTTTTCTTCATAATATCTCCTCTTTTTTATGTCCTACAGCGCGTAGGTCAGCATCGGCAGAATCATTGCCAGAACGACGATGATGATGATGATCGTGGAAATGATTTTTCTGCTCTTCTTATCATACCAATTCATCTTAAAATCCTCCCATATCCGGAAATAATTTTATCTATGATGCGCGACGCTTCATTCTTGGTCAGCGCGTCAATCTGCATATTCAGGTCTATTTTATGATATTTTATCAGATCATTCAAGTATCCTTTTTGCGCCGGGGTAATGGGGCCCTGTTTTTTACACTGATAGGAAAGCTGCTTCGGGGCGAAAAGCTCCGCGGGACTCTCCGGAAATTCCGCTGCCAGCCTCTGATAGAGCTCCATGGCGGCAATGGCGTCATCCGCGGCTCGGTGAGCCCGTTCCTGATGGATCTGATAATAACCGCAGAGGTAGGACAGGGTCTTATGCTCCAGATCCGGCAGCAGCGTCCGGGCAATCTGCAGGGTATCGATGCCCTCCTTCTCGAAGCGAAGCCCCAGATTCACCGCATTGCTTTTTACGAAGCTGTAGTCGAAGCGGATATTGTGTCCCAGCAGGGGCAGATCCTCACAGAATTCCACCAGCTCTTCCACGGCTGTCCGGTTCTCCTTTCCCGTGGCTGCCATGGCGTCATCGATGCCGGTCAGCTCCTGAATTCTCGGATCAATGGGCATGCCTGGGTTCACCAGTGTCTCATAGCGTCCGCAGATCTCCCCGCCCTTTACCTTCACAGCACCGATTTCCAGGATCCGATCCTTCGACGGACGAAGCCCCGTGGTCTCCAGATCCAGGGCGATATAAGCTTCCGGCATCATGACGCTTCTCCTGTCTTCTCATAGGCGATACGTTCGCTGCCGTCCCCGGTCAGCAGATGAATGATGCCCCGGCGGTGGAAGCCGTTCTTCTCAATGACATGCTGCATAACCCGGTTATCCCGGTGGGTATCGATGCGCAGATGTCGGATCTGCGGCTCACAGAAGGCCACGATCTGCTGCAGGAGCCCATGCTCATGACCGTCACTCGCCACCATATGGATAACGCCGTAGGGCGCATCGGACAGCCAGCTTCCTTCCTCTATCACCCGATAGTTCGGTTCCTCCTCGATCGCAAAGTAGAAGCAGCTGTGAATGCCGTCCTCCTCCAGCACATAGAGCTTTCCGGCTTCGATGGCCGCTGTCAGAGTCTCTCTCGGCGGATGGGTTTTCCCCCATTGATGGGGATTCCCGGTCTCCTCCATGAATCTGCGTGCCTGAGCGTAAACCGCTTCTATATTTTCCAAATCCTGGAAATTTGCCTGTCGTATCATTCCTTTTATCTCCATTTATGTCTATTGTTCATGCTCCTAAAATCTTGTGCAGCAATTGATTCGGGGGCAGCGGTCTGGAGAAATAGTAGCCCTGAATCATATCCACCTTCCAGCTGCTTAAGAGCTCCATCTCTTCCCGGGTCTCCACACCTTCTGAAATGATATAATAGCCCATTTTCTGAAATGCTGCAACGATACTTTGATAAAACAGCGCCGTTCTTTCGTCATTTCCGATATTAAAGAGCAGCGACCGATCCAGCTTGATGACCGAGAACGGAAGCTGCATCACGGTATTCAGGTTCGCATAGCCGGATCCGAAATCGTCCAGGCAAAGGGCGATGCCCTTCTTTCGGAAGATCTCCGCCACACGGATCAGGCTGGTGGTATACTCGGTAGCTACTGTCTCCGTGATCTCGAACTGAAACAGGCGATAGGGCAGCTCGAACTCATCCAGGATACGGATCAGGCGGATGCCGCTGTCATTTTGCATGAGATCCATGGGCGAGAGGTTGATCTTCACATTGCGGATCTGCTCCCGCAGGAGCGGATTGCTCTTCAGGAACTTGCAGATCCTGCGAAGCTGTAATTCCGTAATCTGCGTGATCAGGTGGTTCTTCTCCGACAGACGAATGAAGACATCCGGGGCGATCCAGCCCAGCTCCGGATGCTGGAGGCGGCTTAGAGCCTCCATGGTGATAAACCTCTGTTCGCTGGTGGAATAGACCGGCTGATAGTAGACCTCAAAGAGATCCTCATCCACGGCCTTCTGCAGATATTGCTCTACCTTCTTATTATACAGGTAGCTGTCCATCGTCTTCGTGTCATCCTGTATCACCTCGGTATCGCCGCTTTTGGGGGACAGGGATTCCAGGTATTCTGCGTAATCAATGACGGCGCCTCCCTCTCCCAGCTTTTCGGCATTGATGATGCCGGCCAGAATCACCGGTGAGGGGATGGAAAGCTCCATGATTCCCTTCTCCTGCTCCGTATCAAAGAGCTCTGTGGCAGCCGCAAGCCAGGTCTCATATTCCTCCAGAGTGTCGGCCAGCAGAAGGAAGCGCTTTCCGGTCGTGCGGAAGACCTTCATGCCGCTGATGCGCACCAGCTCCTCACCGACCCGCTGCAGAAGCCGGTCGCCGCCATAGATACCTGCCACCTTATTCGCATGATCCAGCTGGTAGAGGTTTACGGAAATGATATGGAAGGACTGCTTCTCTGCCAGAAGCTCCTCCAGCTTTCGAAGGAGATACTGCTTGTCATAGAGGCCTGTCAGGCTGTCCGTATTCGCAAAGGGATTGTTGATCGTAAGGAACATGGCCAGAAGTCCTAAGCTCATGCCGAAGCCCGTCAGCAGAACATAACCCTCCATGGCCTGCAGAACGATGCCGCATACCGTCAGGAAAAAGATTTCCGAGAGGGCCAGCACCTTCTGCCGTCCCAGATTCTTCCTCCAGACGTAGATGAGAACCAGCGCCACCAGAAGATGCGCCAGGGCGCTGTAATACATCAGCATATACCAGTCGCCTTTTTGGTAGCCATACTGGTTAAAATAAAACAAAAGGCCGGTGAAAGGATTCGTCAGAATAATTCCGGACAGAATCATAGTCGGAATGGCCATATACAGCAGCTTCCGTATCGAGACTGCCCGGTTCTTCCGAAGGGTATGGATATACCAGATCAGCACCAGCGGCAGCCAGGCCTGAAACAGGAAGAAGATCGTCGTGGACAGTGTGGCACTGATTCCGAACTTTTCATCGATGCCATTGATGCACATGGTGCTTAAGATCTCTGCGAAGACGTCGAGAATTCCCAAGGTGATCAGACCCCGGAATACCCGGCTGTTCCTGTCCTCCATCCGTCGTTCCTGATAGAGCTGAATCAGGATGAGCAGCAGAATCACCAGGGCTGCCATCAGGAAATCCATATTATACTCTGTCATGTCTCGTCGCCTCCTGCCTTCTTTCGATTCTCCTGCAGATTCTCATCTGCCATAGATTTCCAATCGCTGACGGTGCGAAGCACCCCGTTCCTTCGATGAAGGTAACCGGTTCCCCAGCTTAATTCCAGCCTTTCCCGCGGCATGGCCGTCATATTATAGCGTTCCAGCTCTTCCTCCAGGCTCTGTTCCAGCTCTTCCGCCGTGCATTCCGGATCCGGGTAGACCAGAGCAAACTCATCGCCCTCGATGCGAAAGCAATGAAAGCGCTCCGGCATCGTGTCCTTAAGTCCCAATAGGCAGCGGGAAGCGCCGATGACGGTCTCGTCCCCTGCGCTCATGCCGTAGAGGTCATTGATGGTCTTCAGTCCCTCCAGATGCACAAAGGTCAGCAGCACATCCCGGAGGCTGCTCTCCTGTGCCTTCAGCTCCTCCAGATATACATCATAGGCCAGACGGTTCGGGAGGCCGGTCATCCGATCGATGCGCGCCATCCGTTCCTCTATGGTCTGTTCGATCCGGAAGCGGATGTCCTCCGATACCCTGCATAGGATGCCCCAGAAGAGCATAGCCACAAAGAGGATGATTCCGAACTGGAAGATGACGTCATACCAGTGTATCCGCAAAAGCCAGTAGAGCAGCAGCGAGAG
>CAVKIR010000067.1:3978-7133 GCA_963656395.1 Prevotella sp. CAG:279 | reverse complement strand
GATGTACTGTTGGTTGGCATTAATTATGATAAGGTGAGTAAAAAGCATCACTGTATCATTGAAAAGGAATGTATCTAATCATCATAATAATTTTCCAAAAACAGAGGAGCCGATGTACAAAGTTTCCTGCACACCGGCTCTTCTGTTTTCTATATTCTTTTTACACTTCCAGCGTAATCTCCCGCCCCGTATGATGATAGGGCACCAGCTCCACACCCGCTGCCCGGAACATCCGCTTGGATGCCAGGGTCGCAGGCGTATCTGCGTATTTGTCACAGGCGTAGACCACGGTCTTCAGACCTGCCTGAATAATCGCTTTGGCACATTCATTGCAGGGAAATAAGGCGACATAGATCTTCGCACCCTCCAGGCTGCCACCGCGGTAATTGAGAATGGCATTCAGTTCCGCATGGGTCACGAAGGGGTACTTGGTTTCATTGTCGTCGCCCACTCTGGCCCAGGGAAATTCATCATCATCGCACCCCTTCGGAAATCCGTTGTAGCCCATGGACAAGATCTTGTTGTCCTGGCTCACAATGCAGGCGCCCACCTGTGTATTCGGATCCTTGGAGCGCATGCCGGAAAGCAGGGCCACGCCCATAAAGTACTCATCCCAGCTGATATAATCCTTGCGCTTCTCTCCCATGGTCTTTACCTCCCATACTATAAAATAAATTACAGTATTTTTATACTACCTCTCACATTGCACTATTCCGCGAGGGGTTTGACATATACATGTCAAAATCCCGAGTTCTGCATGCGCGAACTTATGCTGTCAGGCATAAGTTCTGTCCACAACCAAGTGAATTGCCGTGAACAAAGTGAACGGCAATTTATTTGGTTCCGAAAATTCTGTCTCCGGCATCGCCCAGACCCGGAACGATATATCCGTTCTCGTTCAGGTGCTCGTCCAGGGCTCCGATGTAGATATCTACATCCGGATGTGCCTCCTGCAGCTTCTTTACGCCTTCCGGTGCCGCGATAATGCACAGGAAACGCATATTCTTCACGCCGCGGTTCTTCAGCATCTGGATCGCTGCGATGGCGGAACCGCCGGTGGCCAGCATCGGGTCTACGACGAATACGTCTCTCTCGCTGCAATCCTTCGGGATCTTGCAATAGTACTCTACCGGCTCCAGTGTCTCCTCATTTCTGTAGAGGCCGATATGTCCCACCTTTGCGGACGGGATCATAGTCAGTACGCCCTCTACCATGCCGAGACCCGCGCGCAGAATCGGAATGACTGCCAGCTTCTTGCCGGCCAGCTCCTTTACGGTGGTCTTGCAGATCGGGGTCTCGATCTCTACGTCCTGAAGCTTCAGATTCTTCGTTGCCTCATAGGTGATGAGGGCTCCGATCTCACTGATCATATCGCGGAACTCTCTGGTACCGGTCTCTTTTCTGCGGATAATGCCGATCTTATGGGCAATCAGCGGGTGATCCATTACGACTACTTTTGACATCTCTTTTGTTACCCCTTTTCTATGAAATGATATTTATTCGTGCTCGATTTTGCTGATTCTTCTGGCATGACGCTCTGCTCCGGAGAACGGCGTGTTCAGGAAGGTATCCAGAATCTTGATGGCCAGTCCCGGTCCTACTACGCGGCCGCCCATGGCCAGAATGTTCGCGTCGTTGTGCTGTCTGGTGGCCTCTGCGCAGAAGCAGTCGGTACAGAGCGCCGCACGGATGCCCTTATAGCGGTTCGCAGTGATGGAGATACCGATGCCGGTTCCGCAGATCAGAACGCCCTTGTCGCACTCTCCGCTCAAGATGGACTCTGCCACCGGCTTCGCATAATCCGGATAATCCACGGCATCCTTGTTATTCTCACAGCCGAAGTTCTTGTATTCCAGACCGTGTTCGTCCAGATAAGCAATGACCTCCTGCATCAGATCGTATCCGCCGTGATCGCAGCCTAATGCTATCATTTCTTTGTCCTCCTATGACATTTTTTATAACAGACTGATGTGCGTACCAGTCCGCAGCTCTGGGAAAAGTATACCATTTTTTTCTGGCAATAGCAACTTGTTAAATCGCACCAAAAACCCGTGCAATGCTTTTGGCTCCGCACGGGTTTCGTTATCGTTATAATATGCCTTAGGGAAACGCTGATTCAATCAACATTTCCTTAGAACAGCTTCGTGCTCTCCAGCTTCTCCTCAAAATGCTCGTTCCACTTGATGAGCGGCATTCTTAAAAGCAGGCCGAGAATCAGGGAAGGAATCAGGTACAGCAGCAATGTGCCCAGCTGCTCCCAGTAGTAGCTGCCATAGAAGCCTGCGACAGTCTCGCGCATGGCATTCATGCTGTAGACGAAGGGCAGGGCATGATACAGCTTCTGGAAGAAGGCCGGAGCCAGCTCGATGGGGAAGTTGCCGCCGGTGCCTGCCACCTGCAGTACCATCAGGATGACGCTGACTGCCTTTCCGATGTCTCCGAAGGAGACACAGAGGGTGTAAATCAGATTGACATAAACCAGACTCGTCACCCAGCCCGCCAACAGGAAGAGCAGGGGGCTCTTACACTGGATACCCAGGAAATACAGGTCGCCCAGGCAAATCAGGGTCGCCTGTAAAAGTCCCAGAATCAGGAACAGCAGGTATCTTCCCAGATACTTCTGGTAATTTTTTACATTTGTCAGGCCGATGAGCTCTTTCTCCTTCACGCCCGCCTTCAGCATGGCCGCCATCACGACGCCGCCTACCCAGATGGCCAGGGTGGTGTAGAAGGGAGCCATAGCAGAGCCATAATTCTCCACCTCATAGACATGCTCGGTCGTCAGCTCCACCGGTGTGGAGATAAAGGTTCCGACGATATCCAGATCCTCGTCCAGCAGGGAATCGATGGTATCCAGGCTGTCGCGATCCTTCTCACTGCGCAGGCGATCCGCCAGGTCGGTTAAGTCCGCTGCGCCCTTGGCCAGCAGGGAACCGGAGGTCTTCAATGTCTTCTGAAGCTTCGACAGATCCGACTCGGTGGAATCAGACAGCTTATAGACGCCGTCCAGACCGTCATCCATGGAATCCAGCAATGAAGAAACCTTGGAATCCGCATTGCCTACGGAAGAAGCCAGCTCCTCCAGATCCTTCTTTACATTGTCCTCGTAGTCCTTCTGGATCGAGGCCGCATTCTCCGACAGCTTCGACAGAATG
>CAVKIR010000067.1:0-3968 GCA_963656395.1 Prevotella sp. CAG:279 | reverse complement strand
GACAGAATGCTGTCCAGCTCCTTCTGGGCTGCGGCGGCGTCGGTGGTCATGCTGCTCACGGATGTGGTTACCCGGGAAATAGCGATTCGCAGCTGTTCCATCAAACTAACTGTATTATACAGATCTTTTGCTACATCTTCCACTCCTGCATCCGTTCCCATCGAACTTTTCAGACTGCTGGCTGCAGCCGTCAGCTGGGTCGCAGAATCATTGTAAGAGGTAATCGATGCCTCCAGCTGAGAATTCAGACCTGCCAGCGTATTCTTAAGCTGCGTCATGTCATCGGAAGTGGCCGCAGCCTGAATTCCCTGCTGCACCGCTGTCGACATCTGCTTATATAAGGCGGCACTGGATTTCAAGGCCTCATTCAGCTGATCCGTAGTGCCATCCATGGCATTCTTCACATCGTTGACGCTGCCCTCGATATCTCCCAGAGAATCCAGATCTCCGTCCGTGCGGTTCTGCGTATCCTTCAGGAAGGTAGATGTCGTGCTGAGCATCGTCTGGGTCGCTGAAGCCATGCTTTCAAATGCATCGATGGTTCCCACTGCTGCCGTCAGGTCGCTGGAAATATCTTCCAGATTATCAATCAGGTTATCTACGATATCAGACTGATCTGCCTCGTCGGCCACGTTCACTACCGTCTTCATCGCTTCCAGAGCCGCCTTGGAGACAGCCTTCACGAACTTCTCGCTGACCTCTCCCTGGACGGAATCCGCCTTCTTCTCCGTCACGATGGAGGCGATGGCATTCTTCTTGCCGTTCGCATAGTACATAAGCTCCGGATTCTTCAGCTCCTTATCGGTAGAGAAGAGGGTCATCATATCCTCACTGAAGCTCTCCGGTACGACGATGGCTGCATAATACTTGCCGGACTTGGCGCCCTCGATGGCCTCCTCGCTGTCGGTGAAGACCCAGTCCATCTCATCATTTTCATGGAAATAGGTCAGGATCCTGTCACCCAGGTTGATATCAAAGGGCAAGATCTCACCCTGATAGCCTGCGTCATCGCTGGCTACTGCGATCTGAATCTCTGAGGTATTCTCATAAGGATCCCAGCTTCCGCCGATGTTAAACCAGGCATAGAGGGTCGGCACTACCAGAATACCCACCATGATAATCATGGCAATGGTATTGCCCTTTATCTTGCGTATATCTCTTAAAAAAATCTGAATGATGTTCTTCATGCCCGCTCCTCCTTCAGTGCTGCCAGCAGATCTCCGTCAGAGAATCCCTGCAGTCTCAGCTGTTTCTGCATCCGCTCATGCTGGTACTCCAGCCAGATGAGGTACATGGACAGGCCAATCAGAGTGAAGATCCAGAGCACCAGGAAGATGAGCTTGGACTCTACACTGAACATCAGAATCAGGAAAATCAGCGGCACGATGGCCATGGCCAGGAAGCCGAAGCGCTTCCGCATCTTATAGTGCTGCTCAAACCGCGCAGCCCGATCGCAGAACTCTGCCTTCGCCTCGCTGTCGCTTCGAAGGGCTGCGGCAATCAGATCCGGTGTCAGATCGGTGGTCTTGTCATGCTCCTCATAGATAATCAGATCTGCCTCTGCCAGCTTTCGATCAAAGAGCGCATTCAGGTTCAGAAGCAGAGGCCGCAGCACCAGTCCGATGAACAGAGCCAGCAGAAGGTAAGCTGCCAGAATTCCCATGTCCTTCAGCCAGGTATTGTAATACAGGCCGCCGATGCATTCCCGCATCGCTCCGTTACTATAAGTAAAGGGCATCAGCCGGTAAATTGCCTGATAGAAGCCGCCCATCATCTCCACCGGGAAGGTTCCTGTAGATCCCGGAATCTGGATGATAACCAGGAATACAAAGATCGCACGACCGATGTGCTTGAAGGCCGCGGTAATCGCATAGATCAGGCTCAGGTAAATGAGGCCTGCTATCACGCCCGTCAGGATGAAGAGCCCCGGATGCTTACACTGTACCTTCAGAAGATACAGGTCGCCCAGGCAGATGATCAGGGACTGCACGATGGACAGCACGATGAACAGCAGCTGCCGTCCGAAGTAAGCCTGATTCAGGGTGAACTTCTTCACCTTCTCGTCCTCATCCACCTCCTGCTTCAGAAGTGCGATGAGTACCATACCGCCTACCCACAGGGCCAGGTTCGTATAGAAGGGGGTCATGCCGGAGCCGTAATCCTCCACCTCGTAGAAGGTGGTGGTGGTCAGCTCAATCGGGGATGTCATAAATTTCGATACTGCATCCGGATCTACATCCTGCAGATCCAGGATATCCTGGTAAGCATCGGAAGCCCGCAGGGTCTCCAGATCGTTCTGGATACCGGCCAGACGCTCGTCGAGATTCTGCAGCGTATCACCGGTCTCGCCCAGGGCATTGGATCCCTCTGTCAGGCTCTTGCTCAGCTGATCCATGACGCCCTGCATCTGGTCTGCCGTGGCAGAAGCATCCTCCAGGGTGGATTTCAGATCACTGCTGACGCTGGATACCGTATCCAACGCTGTATTCAGATTCGGAATCAGATTCTTATTCAGGCTGGAGCGCAGATCCCGCAGGGTGGTTTTACCCTGAGTCAGGATCGTGTCCATCTGAGTTTTCGAAGTGCTGATGGTCGACATAATTGTCTGAAGCTTGCCGGTCTTGGAATCCAGCTCAGTAAGCTGAGAAGCCATGGCATTGCTCTTCGGAATCAGCTCGTTCTGAAGGGTCGGAATCAGGACGCCGGAGATCATGGTCATTGCATTGTTCAGTGTCTCCAGCTGGGTTTTGCCGGCTTCTACCTGCGCAGATACTACTGATTTCTTCTTTTCGCCAGCTGCTTTTTTTGCTTCCACAACCGCTTTTTCGCCTTCCAGCTTTTCCTTTTCTGCCTTGGCTGCTAAATATGCCTGTGTTCCTTCGCCAGCTGCAGCCATAGCCTGCTCATACTGTGCTATACCCGCCTCATACTGCTTCAGGCCTGTTTCTGCTTCTTGCAGCGCAGCGTCTATCTGTGCCAGACCTGCTTCGCCTTCAGCTACCTGCGCTTCACCGTTACTCTTGAGCTCCTGCATTTTCGTCAGGACACCATTCAGCTGCGTCACCGCGCTCTGGCCGTCACTGCTCATTTGTGCTGCCAGATCCTTGCCGGCACTCACCGCCGTCACCGCCCCACTGGCCGTCTTCTCCAGATCACTCAGCTTCTCAGAAGCCGCATTGTATACATTATTCAGATAGGTCTCCCCATCACTCATACTCTGGTCAAAGGCACTGCCAAAGGCCCGTACATTCTTCCGGCTGCTCTTCAGGGCATCCTTCGCATCCTGCAGAGCAGTGCTGCCTGCGTCTGCAGCCTCTACTGCCTTTACAAGGGTCGCCTTGCCGTGCTGAATCTGGGTCGTTCCCTGGCTGATGGTAGACTGGAAGTCCGCCAGCACCTGCTGGTACTCCTGGAAATTCGATCGCGCATCGGCGATGAGGCTTAAAATATTGTCATTGGTGGTCTCCAGATCGTCTCCCACGGATACGCCCAGATCCTGCAGCTCCTCCGCGATGGTCTCGGAAGCTACCTTATAGAATTCTTCCTCGATCTTACTCTGAATCGTGGTAGAACCGGTATTCGTGATCTTCGGTGCTACCGCATTCCGCTTCTCGTTTACATAATACTTGATCTCCGGGCTTCCGAGGGTTCCGTCCTCGATCTGCAGAAGGTCTGCACTGAAGGTCTCCGGAATCACGATGGCAGCGTAGTATTTTCCTGATTTTACGCCGTCGATCGCGTCCTCCTCATCGGTAAATATCCAGCCCAGATCGTCATTTTCCTCCATCTGGTCCAGAATCTGCTGACCGGCGTCCAGGGTACGCTTCTTATTCTCGGCTCCCACATCATTGTTGGCTACGGCCACCTTGATATTGGCTGTGTTACCGTAAGGGTCGCGGTTCGCTGCGATATTGAACCACGCGTACAGGGCCGGGATGATACACATTCCCACTGCCACGATGATGGAT
>CAVKIR010000066.1:0-7163 GCA_963656395.1 Prevotella sp. CAG:279 | reverse complement strand
TGTATCTTCTGTTTTATCGATCAGCTGCCAAAGGGCATGCGGGACACGCTGTATTTCAAGGATGACGACTCCCGCCTGTCCTTTTTGCAGGGCAATTATGTGACCCTGACGAACATGAGCGAGGAGGACATACAGCGCATCATTACTTACCGCATGGAACCCATCAATATCTCGTTTCAGGCCATGCATCCGAAGCTTCGCTGTCAGATGCTTCACAACCGCTTCGCCGGAGACGCACTGAAAAAGGTGGATCGCTTCTATGAGGCCGGCATCATCATGAACGGCCAGATCGTGCTCTGCAAGGGCGTCAACGACGGAAAGGAGCTCGAATACAGCATTGAACAGCTGGTAAAGTACCTGCCCTATCTTAAGAGCGTATCTGTGGTGCCGGTAGGCCTGACCCGTTATCGGGACGGGCTCTATCCGCTGACACCCTTTACGAAGGAGGATGCAAGAGAAGTGCTTTCCCTCATTCACAGCTGGCAGGAGCGACTTTATAAAGAATATGGCAATCATTTCATCCACGCGGGCGACGAGTGGTACCTGCTGGCCGAGGAGGAGATCCCGTCGGAGGAGAGCTATGACGGGTATCAGCAGCTGGAAAATGGGGTCGGCATGATTCGTCTGCTGCGGGATGAGGTACGCGAAGAGCTGGCGGCTCTTCCGGGAGATGACAGAGATCGTCATGTCACCATTGCTACCGGTGAGCTGGCGGCACCGATTCTGGCCGATCTGGGCGAGAAAGTGAAGGAAAAGTTCCCGAAGCTTTGTCTGCAGGTAAAGGCTGTGAAAAATGAGTTCTTCGGCGGAAAAATCACGGTAGCCGGACTTCTGACCGGGCAGGATCTGAAGCAGCAGTTAGCGGGTCAAAACCTGGGCGAGGAGCTTCTGCTGACCGAGCATATGATGAAGAGCGGCGAGCGGGTTTTCCTCGATGACATGACCGTAGAGGAGCTGGAAGACGCTTTACAAGTCCCCATAACTATTGTAAAATCAGACGGAAAATCTTTTGTAGATGCCGTCTTAGGCTGATTAGAAAGAAAGAATAGGAGAAAGTAGAACATGAGTAAGCCGATCGTAGCGATTGTCGGACGTCCGAACGTGGGAAAATCCACCCTGTTCAATGCCCTTGCGGGGGAGAATATTTCCATCGTAAAGGACACGCCCGGCGTAACGAGAGACCGCATTTACGCGGATGTGACGTGGCTGGACCACGCCTTTACCCTGATCGATACCGGCGGCATCGAGCCGGACAGCAGTGATATCATCCTGTCTCAGATGCGGGAGCAGGCGCAGATTGCCATCGATACCGCGGACGTCATCATTTTCCTGGCGGACGTGCGCCAGGGTCTGGTGGACGCGGATTCCAAGGTGGCGGACATGCTGCGCCGCTCCAGAAAGCCCATCGTATTGGCGGTTAATAAGGTAGACAGCTTTCAGAAATTGATGGCGGATACCTACGAATTTTATAACCTGGGCATCGGCGATCCGGTGCCGATTTCTGCATCCTCTCGCCTAGGCATCGGCGATCTACTGGATGAGGTGGTGAAGCATTTCCCGGAGCAGACCGGAGAGATCGAGGAGGACGACCGTCCCCGCATCGCCATCGTGGGCAAGCCGAATGTGGGAAAATCTTCCATTATCAATAAGCTCATCGGTGAGAACCGTGTCATCGTGTCAAATATCGCAGGCACCACCCGCGACGCCATCGATACCGAGGTGCGCCGGAACGGGAAGGACTATATCTTCATCGATACCGCGGGACTGCGCCGCAAGAACAAGATCAAAGAGGAGCTGGAGCGCTACAGCATCATCCGTACCGTGACAGCAGTGGAGCGGGCCGATGTGGTTATCCTGGTCATCGATGCGACAGAGGGTGTCACCGAGCAGGATGCGAAGATCGCCGGCATCGCCCACGAGCGCGGCAAGGGCATCATCATTGCGGTCAATAAATGGGACGCCATCGAGAAAAATGACAAGACCGTCTACGAATATACGAACAAGATCCGCAATATCCTGTCCTATATGCCCTACGCGGAGATTACCTTCATCTCTGCGGTGACCGGACAGCGTCTGCCGAAGCTCTTCGAGCTTATCGATATGGTGATCCAGAACCAGAACCTGCGCGTGGCTACCGGCGTGCTGAACGAGATTATGACCGAGGCCGTGGCTCTGCAGCAGCCGCCCTCAGACAAGGGAAAGCGTCTGAAGCTTTTCTATATTACACAGGTGGCCGTGAAGCCGCCGACCTTCGTCATATTTGTCAATGACAAGGAGCTGATGCATTTCTCCTATACCAGATATCTGGAAAATAAGATCCGGGATGCCTTCGGCTTCAAGGGAACCGCATTGAGGTTTCTCATTCGGGAAAGAAAGGGTGATCCGTCATGATACGTCTGGCATGTGTAGCTATCGGCTATATCTTCGGCCTGTTTCAGACAGGCTATATCTATGGGGAGATGAAGGGTATGGATATCCGGGAGCACGGCAGCGGCAATGCGGGCGCGACCAATGCCCTCCGGACACTGGGATGGAAGGCAGGCCTTATCACCTTCCTGGGAGACTGCCTGAAATGCGTATTCGCGGTGCTTTTGGTGCGGGCTCTCTTTGCAGGCCGTTATCCCGACGAGAACATGGGCATTCTGCTTGGTATGTATGCAGCCATGGGCGTCATTCTCGGGCACAATTTTCCCTGCTACCTACGATTCCACGGCGGAAAGGGAATCTCCGCCACGGCAGGACTTTATTTTTCCCTGGATCCGATCATGACCCTGGTGGCCGTGATCCTGTTCGGCGGTTCCGTGGGTATCACCCGTTACGTGTCCCTGGGTTCGATTCTGGTCAGCATCTGGCTGCCCGTGGGTACGATCCTGTTCGGAGAGCAGGGACGCTGGGGCTTGTCCAGGGGACACCTCTGTGAGCTTTACGCGATTACGATTTTCCTGTGCCTGATGGCGATCTACCGTCACCGCAAGAACATCGGAAGACTGCTGAACGGCACTGAGAGCAAGCTCGGCCAGAAGGCAAAATAAGGAGAGATACGATGGCGAAAACAGGTATAATTGGAGCAGGAAGCTGGGGAACGGCTCTGGCAATGGTACTGCAGGGCAACGGGCACGAGGTCACCCTCTGGTCACACTCGAAGGCATCCGTGGAAAGCCTCCTGGAGAACCGGGAAGTGGTAGGAAAACTGCCGGGCGTGAAGATCCCGGAGACGATTCGGATCACGAACGATCTGGAAGCGGCGATGAAGGAGAAGGACATGCTGGTGCTGGCAGTTCCGTCCGCCTGCATCCGCAGCACGGCCCGCAGCATGGCTCCCTATGCGGCTGACGGCCAGCTGATTGTATGCGTGTCCAAGGGCATCGAGGAGAGCACACTGAAGATTATGACCGAGGTCATCGAGGACGAGATCCCGAACTGCCGTGCAGCGGTGCTGTCCGGGCCCAGCCATGCGGAGGAGGTTAGCCGCGGCTTACCGACGACGGTGGTAGCGGGCGCGCACGATCGGGAGACAGCAGAGTGTATCCAGAACCTTTTTATGAATCAGGTCTTTCGGGTATATACGAGCCCAGACATGCTCGGCATCGAGCTGGGCGGAGCCCTGAAAAATGTCATTGCGCTGGCGGCAGGCATCGCCGACGGCCTGGGCTACGGCGACAACACCAAGGCTGCCCTGATTACCCGTGGCATCGCGGAGATGAGCCGCATCGGCATCGCCATGGGCGGCTGCCAGGAGACCTTCAACGGCCTGTCCGGCATCGGCGATCTCATCGTGACCTGCGCCTCCGTACACAGCCGGAACCGCAAGGCCGGCTACCTGATGGGGCAGGGGCGCACCATGCAGGAGGCCATGGATGAGGTGAAGATGGTGGTCGAGGGCGTCTATTCCGCCAAAGCCGCGATGGCTCTTGCCCGGAAATTCGACATCGAAATCCCCATTATCGAGCAGGTGAATCAAGTGCTTTTCGAGAACAAATCCCCGAAGGAAGCGGTGACCGAGCTGATGCTCCGTGACCGCAAGAGTGAGAATTCGAAGCTGCCGTGGAAGTAAAACAGTATTGACAAAACTTACTATGCGGTATACAATATAGAAATGATGCGGCACTTTAATACGTCAAAGCATTGTGACGTCAAAGCGTTGATGCCGCAAAATGGAGGATAACAGGAGGATTTACTATGAAAAAGTTACTTGCACTTGCACTGGCGGGAACCATGACCCTGTCACTGGCAGCCTGCGGAGGAACGGCAGATACCGCCACAGATTCTTCGGCAGCTGAGACAACCGAAACGACCGATTCCGCTGATGCGGCTTCAACAGACGGAAAGCAATATCTCATCGGCATCTGCCAGCTGGTACAGCATGAGGCGCTGGACGCAGCGACCCAGGGCTTCAAGGACGCTATCGTAGAAGCACTTGGCGAGGAAAATGTAAAATTCGAGGAGCAGAATGCATCCGGAGATTCCGCTACCTGTGCGACCATCATCAACCAGCTTGTATCCGAAAACGTAGACCTGATTCTGGCAAACGCTACACCGGCTCTGCAGGCAGCAGCACAGGGAACCGACATCATCCCGGTACTGGGAACCGCAGTTACCGAGTACGGCGTAGCCCTTGACATTGACAACTTCGACGGTCTGGTAGGAACCAACGTATCCGGTACCTCCGACCTGGCTCCGCTGGATCAGCAGGCAGCTATGCTGAACGAGCTGTTCCCGGATGCAAAGAACGTAGGACTTCTGTACTGCTCCGCTGAGGCAAACTCTCAGTACCAGGTAGACACCGTACAGGCAGCTCTGGAGGATCTGGGCTACACCTGCAAGCAGTACTCCTTCTCTGATTCCAATGACCTCTCCTCTGTAGCTACTACAGCAGCAAGCGAGAGCGATGTCATCTACGTACCGACAGACAACGCAGTAGCATCCAATACCGAGATCGTCCGCAACATCTGTGAGCCGGAGAAGGTTCCGGTAATCGCAGGCGAGGAAGGCATCTGCTCCGGCTGCGGTGTCGCAACTCTTTCCATCAGCTACTATGATCTGGGCGTAGCGACCGGTAAGATGGCCGTGAAGATCCTGACCGGCGAGGCTGATGTATCCGAGATGCCCATCGAGTATGCACCGGAGTTCACCAAGAAGTACAATCCGGAGCTGGCAGAGGCTATGGGTGTCACCATTCCGGATGACTATGTAGCCATCGAGACAGCAGAGTAAGCTGAAACAGCACATTTTACAGGAATTTAAGCAAGCGGGTAAAAAGGACTTCCCTTTTTACCCGCCTTTTGATATAATGTTGAAAGCTTTACGCAGTCTTGCGTAATATTGTGAAAGCAGGAGGAAGCAAACGTGAATATTGTAAATTTCTTCAATGCACTGCCCGGCCCCTGTGCCCAGGGACTGATCTGGGGCATCATGGCCATCGGTGTGTACATCACCTATAAGGTGCTGGATCTGGCGGATCTGACCGTGGACGGAACCATGGCCACCGGCGGCGCCGTCTGCATTATGATGATGCAGAACGGCCATTCTGTATGGGTATCTCTGCTCGTGGCATTTCTGGCCGGTATGCTGGCCGGTCTGGTGACAGGTCTTTTTCATACCGCCATGGGCATTCCGGCGATTCTGGCCGGCATTCTGACCCAGCTGGGTCTCTATTCCATCAACCTTCGTATCATGGGTGAGAAAGCGAACCAGGCGCTGGCCTTCGGTAAATACGATCAGCTGGTTTCCCTTCGCTGGATAAAGGGTGTTCCCTTCTATCAGAATACCAACTTTGTGGCAGGTGTGTTCGTCCTGATCATTATCGCGATTCTGTACTGGTTCTTCGGTACGGAGCTTGGCTGCGCCATTCGTGCCACAGGTAATAATGAGAACATGTCCCGTGCCCAGGGAATCAATACCAACACGAGCAAGATCCTTGGCCTGATGCTTTCCAACGGCATCGTGGCTCTTTCCAGCGGTCTCTATGCGCAGTACAACGGCTTTGCGGATGTCAATGCAGGCCGCGGCGCCATCGTCATCGGACTGGCAGCCGTCATTATCGGAAATGTCATCTTCGGAAAAATCAGCCGCAACTTCGGCTTTAAGCTGTTTACTGTCGTACTCGGTGCCATCATTTACTGGATCGTATACCAGCTGGTCATCATGGCAGGCCTGAACGCCAACGACATGAAGCTGATTTCCGCCCTGGTGGTAGCCGTATTCCTGGCTATCCCGTACCTGAAGGGCAAATATTTTGCAAAGCCGGTAAAAAAGGGAGGTGCCGCCAATGCTTAGAGTAGAGAATGTATGGAAGACCTTTAATGCGGGCACCGTCAATGAGAAGACCGCTCTGGCGGGACTGAACCTGCACCTGAATGAGGGGGATTTCGTCACCGTCATCGGTGGCAACGGCGCCGGAAAATCCACCATGCTGAACGCAGTGGCCGGTGTATGGCCAGTGGACGAAGGAAAAATCTTTATCGACAATGTGGATGTCACAAAGCTTCCGGAGCATAAGCGCGCCGCTTATCTGGGACGCGTCTTCCAGGATCCCATGACCGGTACCGCGGCAGGCATGCAGATAGAGGAGAATCTGGCTCTGGCTGCCAGAAGAGGAGCGAAGCGCTTCCTGAAGCCGGGCATTACCCAGAAGGAAAGAGAATTTTATAAGGAACGTCTGGCAGGTCTCGGTCTCGGTCTTGAAAATCGTCTGACCAGCAAGGTGGGGCTTCTCTCCGGCGGACAGCGTCAGGCGCTGACCCTTCTGATGGCGACCTTAAAGAAACCGCGTCTTCTGCTTCTGGACGAGCATACCGCAGCCCTGGATCCGAAGACGGCAGCCAAGGTTCTGGATGCCACCGACCGTATCGTCGGCGAGGATCATCTGACCACCTTGATGATCACGCACAACATGAAGGACGCCATCGCCCATGGCAACCGTCTGATCATGATGTACGAGGGACATGTCATCTATGACGTGGCCGGCGAGGAGAAGAAGAAGCTGCATGTATCCGATCTGCTGGCTAAATTCGAGGAGGTAAGCGGAGGCGAGTTCGCGAATGACCGGATGATGCTGGCGAATTAATGTTACTCTAAGCGTAACTATTCAGTACAGCCCGAAGCACTAGCTGCTGAGGGCGTATGAAAATGAATTGGGAGTGCAAAATCCCATCGGCGAAGCC
>CAVKIR010000065.1:6436-7278 GCA_963656395.1 Prevotella sp. CAG:279 | reverse complement strand
TAATTATTGATCATGGTCTTAGTGAGAATCTTATCATCCTCATGGCGTTTGGAGCTCTGAAGCTGCCTGTCCATGAATGTAGTCACCTGATCCATATAAAGATCGATGCCGGGGACGTCTTCCGGGTGGATATAATCGATTCCTTCCAGACTTTTCAGAATGCTCTCCAAAAGATTTTGACTGTCTATGGTCATAGGTATCACCTCGATACCATTATATAGTATTCAAAACTATATGACAAGGGGTAAATATTTAAAGATTTGGTAACTATTCGTTACTGGAACGAGGTACGAGTGAACAGTAACAAAAAAGGAATGACAGCGAAGCAAAATTGTAATATAATAGGCATGAAAAAGGGGCAGATAAGGTCTCTGCAGAAGGAGGAAAACATGGCTAACATTTTAAAAAGATTCGGGGATATCATGTCGGCAAATATCAATGCACTGCTGGATAAGGCAGAGGATCCGGAGAAGCTGATCGATCAGTATCTGCGTGAGATTGAGAGTGACCTGGGCAAAGTGAAGGCAGAGACAGCGGCTGTAATGGCAGCTGAGACCAAGGCCAAGAGAGAGCTGGATGAGTGCAGCGCGGAAGCAGAGAAGATGCAGAAGTATGCGGAGAAGGCACTTCTGGCCGGAAACGAGGGCGACGCACGCCAGTTCCTGGAGAAAAAGGCGAGCCTGAACGGCAAGAAGGAGAGCCTGCAGAAGTCCTATGATGCAGCGGCGGCAAATGCGGCACAGATGCGCAAGATGCATGACAAGCTGGTAAAGGATATGGAGACACTGCAGTCCAAGCGGGATGCTATTAAGACCAAGGTGGCTGTAGCCAAGACCCAGGAG
>CAVKIR010000065.1:4441-6406 GCA_963656395.1 Prevotella sp. CAG:279 | reverse complement strand
GTGCAGGTGACGCCATGGCGGCCTTTGAGAAAATGGAAGCGAAGGCAGATAAGATGCTGGACGAGGCCAATGCACTGTCTGAGCTGAATCAGCAGAAGGACAGCATCGATGACCTGACGAGGAAATATGACAGCACGGTAGGCACATCGGAAGTGGATGATGAGCTGGCGGCTCTGAAGGCGAAGATGGGATTGTAAGCGGGCATGGGTCAGAACATCTATTATTGCGAAAACTGCGGCGGCGTTATGGAATTTGACGCCGCTTCACAGGGTCTCAAGTGTCCGAACTGTGGTACAGAGACAAAGATAACCAATGAGAAAGAAAAAATTGTAGAACATACCTTGACCCTTCGGGCCATGCAGACGATCCAGGCGACGGAGAAGAAGAGTCAGACGATGATCTGCAAGGGCTGCGGAGCTAAGATTGAGGTGGCACCGAACAGCACAGCCACCAGCTGCCCTTACTGCGGATCCAAGTATGTGCTGGCGGATAAGCAGGAGGATGCCATTATTCCGGACGGTGTGCTGCCCTTTCAGATAGACCGGAACCGGGTAGGTGAGCTGTTTCGCAAGTGGCTGAAGGGACGCTGGATGGCTCCAGGAGAACTCAAGCATCTGTACCAGCAGGAGAAGCTCCAGGGTATCTACCTTCCCTACTGGACCTTTGATGCGAAGGCAGAGGCACGTTATACGGCGCAGGGCGGCCGCAGACGCACGGTGACGAGAAAAGGCCCGGATGGGAAGACCGTCCGGGAGACGGTGGTGGACTGGTTTCCTACCTCCGGAACTATCCGGCATTTCTTCGATGATGTGCTGATTGCAGCGTCGAAGAGCCTGAAGCAGAATCTGCTGCAGCGGGTAGGAAGCTTTGGCCTGAACCAGGTGGCCTCTTATTCACCGGAGTATTTCTCCGGCTACAATGCGGAGGTCTATACCGTGGACCTGCATGACGCGCATACGGAGGCCAGACAGGATATGGAGGACCGTCTGGAGGAGATGGCTCGTCAGGATGTGCTGCGTCATTACGACGAGGTACGCGCGCTGAGCGTTCGTGCAAGCTACAGGGACGAGACCTACAAGCATGTGATGCTGCCGGTCTACGCCACAGCTTATACCTACAAAGGGAAAAAATATCACGTTCTGATCAATGGTCAGAGCGGCAGAGTAGAGGGAGATTATCCGAAGAGCCCGGTGAAAATCATAGCCATTATCCTGGGCATTCTGGCGATTATGTTCCTGATTTACCTGTTTGGAACAAGCAGCGAGGCGGCTTACGCTTACGAGGCAGATGTGGCTTCCGAGCAGCTCGTGGCAGCGGAGGTTTTCGAAGTACAGGATATGACCCTGCAGGATGAAAATGAGGAGGCAATAATATGGGATTATTCAGCGGACAGTTTGCCAACGTAGTAGAGTGGCAGGAGTACCGGGATGATATGCTCTTCTGGAAATGGAGCAATAAGGAGATTAAGAAAGGAAGCCGGCTGATCATCCGTCCGGGACAGGATGCGATCTTCCTCTATAACGGCAAGGTAGAGGGCATCTTCCGCGATGAGGGAAGCTATGACATCGAATCTGCGATTATTCCCTTCCTGTCTACCTTAAAGGGCTTCAAATTCGGTTTTAACAGCGGACTGCGCGCAGAGGTACTGTTTATCAATACCAAAGAGGTTCTGGTGAAATGGGGAACCAAGAGTCCGGTGCTGATTCCTGCACAGGGACTCCCGGGCGGCATGCCCATCCGCGCTTTCGGAACCTTCACATGCAAGGTGGCGGATTATGACGCACTGATTGAGAAGGTGGCAGGCATCAAGCAGCAGTATTCTGTGGAGGATGTGCGGGAGCGTATCATCAGCATGCTGGATCAGCTTCTGATGAAATGGATTGCAAAAGAGGGAAAGGATATGTTCAATCTTCAGGTGAATGCGGACGCTATCGGCCGCGGCATCCGGGAGGATCTGGACATGGA
>CAVKIR010000065.1:0-4431 GCA_963656395.1 Prevotella sp. CAG:279 | reverse complement strand
AAGATCGGCATCGGTATCGCCAGCTTTGCCATTTCCAGCTTTAACTATCCGGAGCAGGTACAGAAGATGGCGGAGAAGGCGGCTGCTCAGAGTATGATTGGCGATGTGGGACGCTTCCAGCAGGTCGCTATGGGCGAAGCCATGGCGAATGGAAAAGGAGGCGGAACCGCATCGGACATGGCAGGCATGGCGATGGGCATGGCGATGGGGCAGCAGATGGCTGCGCAGATGGCACAGCAGGCATCCGTTTCAAACCCGGGTGCAGCAGGCGGCAAGGCTCCGAATTTCTGCCCCAATTGCGGCACGAAGACCGGTGGAGCGAATTTTTGCCCGAACTGCGGACAGAAGCTGGTATAGCGTTACGAATGGTTTTGAGGGAGACAAAAGAGTTATGAGCAGTTACGATCTTTTGAATCCGGAACAGAAAGAAGCGGTGCTCCATACGGAGGGACCGCTTCTGATTTTGGCGGGAGCCGGTTCCGGCAAGACCCGTGTGCTGACACACAGGGTGGCTTATCTGATCGAGCAGGGCACTGCGCCCTGGAATATTCTGGCAATTACATTTACGAATAAGGCAGCAGGGGAGATGCGGGAGCGCGTGGATAAGCTGGTGGGCCTGGGCAGCGACAGCGTCTGGGTCAGTACCTTCCATTCGACCTGCGTGCGGATCCTGCGGCGCTACATTGACCGTATGGGCTATGATACGTCATTTTCCATCTATGACACGGATGACCAGAAGTCCGTGATGAAGGAGGTCTGCAAGAAGCTGCAGATCGACACGAAGATCTATAAGGAGCGGATGCTTCTGGGGAGAATTTCCCATGCAAAGGATGAGCTCATCAGCCCGGAGCAGATGCGGCTGGACGTCGGTGCTGACCGGAATGAGCAGAGAATCGCAGGCGTCTATGCGGAATACCAGGCGCAGCTTCGGAAAAATAATGCGCTGGACTTTGATGACTTGATTATGAAGACGGTGGAGCTTTTTCAGAATTGTCCGGACGTGCTGGATTATTACCAGGAGCGGTTCCGCTATATCATGGTGGACGAGTATCAGGATACGAACACGGCTCAGTTTCAGCTGGTAAGCCTTCTTGCATCCAAGTATCGGAATCTCTGTGTGGTAGGAGATGATGATCAGTCCATCTACCGTTTTCGGGGTGCGAATATCCTGAATATCCTGAATTTCGAGCAGGTTTTTCCCGATGCAAAGGTCATTAAGCTGGAGCAGAACTACCGTTCCACCGGCAACATTCTGCATGTGGCCAATGAGGTCATTCACCACAACCAGGGACGGAAGGACAAGCAGCTCTGGACAGATAAGGGCAATGGCGCACCGGTGCGCTTCCGGAGGCTCCAGAATGCCTTTGAGGAGGCCGAGTACATCATCGGCAATATCACAAGCCACATCCAGAAGGGGGAGGCCGAATACAAGGATCACGCGATTCTGTATCGAACCAACGCCCAGTCCCGTATCTTCGAGGAAAAGCTAATATATGCGAATATTCCTTATAAGATCGTCGGTGGTGTGAACTTCTACGCCCGCAAGGAGATCAAGGATCTGCTGGCTTACCTGAAGACGGTGGACAACGGCCGGGACGATGTGGCGGTGCGGCGGATCATCAATGTACCGAAACGTGGCATCGGAGCCACCACCTTAAGCCGCGTTGGCGAGTTCGCTGTGGCGAACGACAGGGGCTTCTATGAGACGCTGCTGCAGGTGGAGGAGGTGCCGGGCATCGGCCGCGGCGCGTCCAAGATCCTGCCCTTTACGACCCTGATTCAGACCCTGCGTGCAAAGCAGGCGTATGCAAAGATCAGTGAGCTTCTGGAGACGATTCTGGAGGAGACAGGATATCGCAGAGAATTGATTCTGGAGGGCACCGACGAGTCGGAGGCACGTCTGGAGAATATCGACGAGCTCATGAATAAGGTCAAGGATTACGAAGAGAATGCAGAGAATCCCTCTCTGAGTGGTTTTCTGGAGGAGGTCGCCCTGGTAGCCGATATCGATCATCTGGATGAGGAGAGCAATCACGTGGTGCTGATGACGCTGCACAGCGCCAAGGGTCTGGAATTCCCCTATGTCTATATGGCCGGCATGGAGGAGGGATTGTTCCCGAGCTACATGTCCATTGTGGCGGACAATCCGAAGGAGGCGATCGAGGAGGAACGCCGTCTCTGCTATGTGGGCATCACCCGGACCGAGAAGGAGCTGACCCTGACGGCGGCCAGACAGCGGATGCTGCGGGGCGAGACACAGTACAATCACGTCTCCCGCTTCGTGAAGGAGATCCCGGACGAATATCTGGAAGAAAAAAATGAGAATCCCGGGAAACGGGCAAAGGAAGCCAAGGAGCAGCGCATCAATCAGCGCAGGCAGGCTGCACTGGAAGCGCGAAAAAGCCTTCGGTCGAAACCGATCCAGTCCACGATGGTGACAGCTACGAAAGCCTCTCATCTGGATTACGGCGTGGGCGACCGGGTAAAGCATATTCGCTTCGGAGAGGGAACGGTATTGGAGCTTATCGAGGGCGTGAAGGATTACGAGGTACGCGTGAATTTCGATACAGCGGGTGTGAAAAAGCTGTTCGCATCCTTTGCAAGGCTGCAAAAGGTTTATTAAAAATTTGCTGTAAATGATAGTAATTTACAAATGAGTATGATATAATGACGTATAACGAAAGGCAAAACGGAAGACTGCGGAAAGGATGTAAAAACGATGAACAATAAGGTGGAAGATTTTCTGACAGCAACCAGATTAAATGAACTGCTTCATAAGAAAGAAGTAGAAGAGAAGAACAAGAATACCGTATTATGGGTACTGGCGATTATCGGTGCAGTCGCAGCTGTGGCAGGCATCGCTTATGCGGTATATCGTTTCTTTGCTCCGTCTTATCTGGATGAGTTTGAGGACGATTTCGACGACGATGAGTTCGATGACGATTTCTTTGATGACGAGGAAGAGTAAGTAAGAATTGGAAAGAAGAGTGTCTCAGGACGGAGCGGATGTTTTGAGACACTCTTTTTCTGTAATGTGAAGAAAAAGGCGGAAAGAGGAATATGAAAAAAGGTGAGATTTACGAGGGAATCGTTGAGAAGACGGAATTTCCGAATAAAGGTATCGTGAGGGTAGAAGGGCGGCGCGTGGCAGTGAAGAATACACTGCCCGGACAAAAAATAAGCTTCCGCTTGAAAAAAGTGCGAAAGGGCGTAGGGGAAGGGCAGCTTCTGGAGCTTCTGGAACCGGCTTCCAATGAGATTACACCGGCCTGTCCGCACTTTACGGACTGCGGCGGCTGTACCTGGCAGAATCTGTCCTATGAGGACCAGAGACTTTTAAAGGAAGTGCAGCTGGGGGAGCTCCTGGATGGTGCGGTGACCTCCCCCTATATCTTTGAGGGCGTTAAGGGCAGCCCCAGGGAGCTTCAGTACCGCAATAAGATGGAATTTTCCTTCGGCGATGAGGAGAAGGACGGACCACTGGCATTGGGGATGCATAAAAGGGGCAGCTTCTATGATATCGTGACAGCAGATCAATGTCAGATTGTGGATGCGGATTTTCGAAGAATTTTAAGCTGTGTGCTGAAGCATTTTAAAAAAAAGGACATTCCTTTTTATCACAGACTGCGTCATACCGGATATCTCAGACATCTGCTGGTGCGCAAGGCTGCACATACCGGAGAGATTCTGGTGGATCTGATTACCACGACCCAGCATCAGAGAGAGGATGGCAGCGACTATGGAGCATCGGCAGCGGATGAGTCCTGGGTGGAGGAGCTGCGGAACCTTTCCCTGGACGGAGAGATCGTGGGTGTCCTGCACACGTACAACGACAGCCTGGCGGATGTGGTGCAGAACGACCGCACCGAGGTGCTGTACGGGAGAGATTATTTCTACGAGGAGCTTCTGGGACTTCGCTTCAAGATTTCTCCGTTCTCCTTCTTCCAGACCAATTCTCTGGGCGCGGAGCTGCTCTATGAGACGGCTCGGGGTTATATCGGGGAGACGAAGGATAAGGTCATCTTCGACCTGTACAGCGGCACCGGCACCATTGCCCAGATGCTGGCTCCGGTGGCGAAAAAGGTAGTCGGTGTAGAGATCGTGGCGGAGGCCGTAGAAGCCGCGAAGGTAAACGCTGAGCTGAACGGCCTGTCCAATTGCTCCTTCATCGCAGGCGACGTCCTGAAGGTCATCGATGAACTGACAGACAAGCCCGACCTCATCGTTCTGGATCCGCCCCGTGACGGCATCCATCCGAAGGCCTTGCAGAAAATCATTGATTTCGGTGTGGAGCGCATCGTCTACATCAGCTGCAAGCCCACCAGCCTGGTGCGAGATCTGGAACTTTTGCAGGGAAGAGGATATCGGGTGGAACGGTGCGTGGGAGTGGATATGTTCCCTTATACGGGGAATGTGGAGACGGTAGTATTG
>CAVKIR010000064.1:0-7304 GCA_963656395.1 Prevotella sp. CAG:279 | reverse complement strand
GTACCGCCATTGGCCTTTACTACCTCACTGTCCAGTACGGCTAAGGAGCTGTAGGTCAGCTTGGAAAGGATGGCGCTGTCCTGCTGCGTCAGATGGAAGACGATGGTCTTATCATCCGGTGTCTCGATGCTATCGATGGTCTCTGCGATGAAGGCCGGATTGCCCTGCAGGTTCTTGCAGCGGTTGATGCTGAAGGCTACGTCTGCAGAGGTCATCGGATTGCCGCTGGCAAAGGTGATGCCGTCCTTTAAGGTAACGGTCAGGGTCAGGCCGTCCTCGGAGAACTCATAGGTATCTGCCAGACAGGGCTCCGGTGCACCGTCGTTGCTGTAGAACTTGAACAGTGTCTCGTAGCATGCATTGACAATCATGGGCGGATATTTCTCATAGACGTATCCCGGATCCAGGGTAGAAAAGCCGGATCCCATCGCTACAACGACGGTGCTGGAACCGGAATCTCCCGTGCTTTCACTGCTTGTGTCGGAAGACGCGCTGTCGCTTCCGCCGCCGCAGGCTGCCAGGCTAAGAGCCATTGTCAGACTCAGGGCCAAGGCCAAAAACTTCTTTTTCATAATAATGCCTCCTTATAGACTCTATTGAGACGCCCTAACGGGCGTTGTCTCCGTCATACAGATGACAGGCTACAAAATGTCCTGCCTCCACCTCCCGAAGTACAGGAATCTCCTCCCTGCAGCGTTCGCAGGCCTTCGGACAGCGAGTGTGAAAACGACAGCCCGTCGGCGGATTGGAGGGGCTCGGAACCTCTCCCTCCAGATGAATACGCTTCGTGCTGCTCTCTCCCACCTGGGGAATCGCCGACAGCAGTGCCTCCGTGTAGGGATGATAGCGCTTCTCATATAACTGGTCGTAATTTGCGATCTCCACCATCTTTCCCAGATACATGACGCCTACGCGGTCACTGACCTGATACACGACATTCAGATTATGGGAAATGAAGAAGTAAGTCAGTCCTAACTTTTCCTTCAGCTCCTGCAGAAGGTTCAGCACCTGTGCCTGCACAGATAGATCCAGAGCGGACACGGCCTCATCGCAGATAATGAGATCCGGCTCCAGAGCCAGGGCGCGCGCGATACCGATTCGCTGCTTCTGTCCGCCGGACAGCTCATGGGGATAACGGCTCAGATGATAGGTGTCCAGCCCTACCAGATGCAGCAGCTCCTCGATACGGGCATCCACATCGATCGTTCCCTTCAGGCCGTGAATCTCGAAGGGCTCCATGAGGATCTGCTTTACGGTTCTTCTGGGATTCAGGCAGGCCGACGGATCCTGGAAAATGATCTGTGCCTTTTTCCGCATCGACTTCAGCTCTTTTCCCTTCAGGTTCGCGATATCTGTGCCATCCAGGCGAATATGGCCGTCCGTGGGCTTCAAAAGCCGCACCAGGGCGCGTCCCAGGGTACTTTTTCCGCAGCCGCTCTCACCTACGACACCGAAGGTCTCTCCTCGCATTATCTGAAAGCTCACATCGTCGACGGCTTTTACCGTACCCGATTTTTTATCTTTTCCTTTAAAATATACTTTTACATGGTCGGCTTCCATCAATACCTTGTTCTGACTGTCCATCCTGATTTAAGCCTCCTCTTTTTCTTCGCTGTACTGCCAGCAGCGCACCAGACGCCCGCCTGCAAGCTCCGTCACGGGCGGCTCCGCCTTCCGACACTGTGCAGTCGCATAGGGACATCGCGGTGAGAAGCTGCAACCCTCGATCCGTTCGGTGGGATTCGGCACCATACCCTCGATGGTCTCCAGAGGATCCCGCTCCTTGGTAATCCTTGGAATCGCGTGCAGAAGACCCTTGGTATAAGGATGCTTCGGGCTTTCAAATAATTCCTTCACCGGCGCCTGCTCGACGATATGCCCGGTATACATGACAATCACCGTATCACAGAGCTCGCTTACCACGCCCAGGTCATGGGTGATGAAGACGACAGAGGTTCCCAGGCTCTCATTCAGATCCCGGATCAGATCCAGAATCTGCGCCTGAATGGTCACGTCCAGAGCTGTCGTCGGTTCATCTGCGATCAGGATCTGGGGCTGACAGGCTAAAGCCATGGCAATCATCACACGCTGGCGCATACCGCCGGACATCTGATGCGGATACTCGTAAGCCCGCACCTCCGGATTGGCGATTCCTACGGAGCGCATCATCCGGACTGCCTCCTCCATCGCCTCTTTTTTCTTCATGCCGCGATGCAGGCGGAGGGATTCTGCGATCTGACTGCCGCATTTTATAATGGGATTCAGGGAAGTCATGGGCTCCTGGAAAATCATGGAAATCTCATTGCCACGGATCTTCTGCATCTCTTTTTCCGATGCCTTCACCAGATCCTTTCCATGATAGAGAATCTCGCCGCCGGTAATCCGTCCGGGCGGATTCGGGATCAGCTGCAGCATACCCAGGGAGGATACGCTCTTGCCGCTTCCGCTTTCGCCTACGATTCCCAGCTTTTCTCCTTTATGTAAGGTATAATTCAGATGGTCGACTGCGTGAACGGTGCCCTCTACCGTCTGAAATTCCACACATAGATCTTTGATTTCCAATATCGTTTCTGCCTGACTCATAGCTCCCTCGCTTTTTCACTTTGCATTTTTAAAGTGTTACTGCGTCAAATTCTTCTTTTTCTGTACATGTGATGTAGAATAACATATTTCAAAAGAAATTTCAACCCATGTTTTCGTTAAACGGACATTTGTAGTTGCTGCTCACACCCAAATCATGTTCATACGCAGCCTGACAGCAAGTGTCTGGCTGCTGTTTGAACTGTAACGCTGCTCACTCATTCTTCCGGCAGCACGCCCTCGCAGTCAAAGGGCGGAATAAAGCTCTCCGAGGCCGTCTCTCCCTCCTGTATGAAGGCCTGCTCCACACCGAGAGACAGGGCATAGTCCAGCAGCCGCTCATATTCCCGTCTGGTCACGCGCCGATTGAGCTCGGGCCACTGTTCCATGCCGGGAAGCGGCGTATACTGGTTCATCAGACTTAGGTACAGGCTGTCTCCGTAGGTTTCATAGACATATTGCACGACTGCCTTCGCATTCTTCAGATGATTCGGCAAAAGAAGATGGCGGACGATGACGCCCCGTGTCATCATCCCCTCTTCATCAAAGCGCGGCGCCCCGGTCTGACGCACCATTTCACGAAGGGCTGCCTTTGCCGCCTCCGGGTAATCCGGTGCATGGGAATAGCGCCTTGCCACCTCCTCGTCCATGTATTTGAAGTCTGTCAGGTAGATGTCGATCACACCCTCCAGCATTTTCAGAGTCTCGGCCTTCTCATAGCCGCTGCAATTGTATACAAACGGGAGCCGAAGTCCCCTCTCCCTTGCTTTTGTAGCTGCTTGAATAATCTGGGGCGTATAGTGGGTGGGCGTCACCAGATTGATATTGGCTGCGCCCTTTTCCTCCAGCTCAAAAAAAATATCTGTCAGACGTTCCTCGGTGATATCGATGCCCCGCTTTGCCTCGGCGATATCCCGATTCTGGCAATAGACACAGCGAAGCGGACAGCCGCTGAAAAAGACAGCCCCGGATCCGCGCGTTCCTGAGATGCAGGGCTCCTCCCACATATGAAGCGCTGCTCTGGCGCATTTTATCGTCATTCCGGTCATACCGCAAAAACCGCGCTGACCGTTTTCACGATCGGCGCGGCAGTCGCGGGGACATAATTCGCATTTAGACATGGTCTTGAACCTTTTCCTATTCTTCGGAGGCCTCTTCCGCCTCCGTATCCTTCTGCTTTACGCGGATCTCATCGACATGGTGGTTGCCCACCTTTGTCACTTCGATTTCCAGATTCTTACAGTTCATCTGATCTCCCTGCTCCGGCACCCGGCCGAACTGCTCCATGACCCAACCGCTGACGGACACCATCTCGGATTCCTCGTCCAGCTTAAAATACTCTGCAAATTCCTCAAAATCCATGGATGCGTCGATAAGATAGGTATCCGGCGCCACCCGGCGCAGCAGCACCTCTGCTTCCTCGTGTTCATCCCAGATCTCGCCCACCAGCTCCTCTAAGATATCCTCCATGGTTACGATACCGCAGGTTCCGCCATACTCGTCCACCACGACCGCCACATGGGTCTTGGCCTTTTGCTGCTTCTTCAGGATCATGCGGATGGGCTCACTCTCCAGCACAAAGATGGCCGGGGAAATGATATCCTTCACTGCCTTCTCCGTGATACCGCAGCCTACATAGAAATCCTTCCGGTGAATGGTTCCGAGAATATCGTCGATGGTATCCTGGTAAATCAGCAGACGAGAGTATTTCGTCTCTGTGAACATTTCCGCGATTTCTTCCTTGGTGGCTGTACTCGGCAGTGCTGCCAGATCCGTGCGGTGAATCAGGATATCCCGGGCCTCCTGATCGGAAAACTCGATGGCATTCCGAAGAAGACCGCCCTCGTCCTCATCGATGGTACCCTCCTCCTGCACCTCATTTACCAGAGTCAGCAGCTCCTCCTGCGACATCTTGGAGGTGGATTCCAGGTGAAAGACCTTTGCCAGCACCTTCTGCCAGCCTGCGAAGAGGATGTTCAGCGGCAGGAAGAGCCAAATCATCACCTGCACGATGGGAGCCGTGAGCATGGCCAGCTGCTCCGGGCAGGTATTGGCGACGCTCTTCGGGGAAATCTCGCCGAAAATCAAGACGACGATAGTTACCACGATGGTAGAAAGAGTCGCGCCCATCTCACCGAACTTCATCGTGAAAAGCAGGGTTCCCACGGAAGCCATGGTAATGTTCACGATGTTATTCCCGATCAGAACCGTGGAAATCAGCCGATCATACTTCTCATCCAGCTTACAGACCAGAGCTGCATTTTGATTGCCCTTCTCTGCCAGCGTCTTCAGCTTCGTGGTATTCATGGCTGCGAAAGCCGTCTCCGTAGCAGAAAAAAAACTCGACAGTGCCAGACAGACTACCATAATGGTAAGGTATGTACCCATAATAAATTATAATTCTCCTTTTGTATCCACTTTGTAACCGGTGTGTATCCGACCAGTTACTTCACTTTTTATTTTGCAAACGAGCGGTTAATGATACCATTATAGAAAACCCTTCCCTTCTTGTCAACCGGGGCGCGGAGAATACAAGAATTTTTGACAAATCTTCAAAAATCCCGTATTCTCATGCTATACTATCTTTTCAGGAGGTTTTGTTCCATTGTATACAGCTTTAATTCTTTATCTGATTCTGATAAACCTGGTTGCCTTCGCTCTGATGGGCATCGACAAATCCAGAGCCCGCCGTCACAAATGGCGCATACCGGAGAAGACGCTCTTTCTTTCCGCCATCTTAGGCGGCAGCATCGGCGCCATCGCCGGTATGCAGTTCTTTCGTCACAAGACGAAGCACTGGTATTTTGTCGTGGGAATGCCCTGTATCCTCATCGCGGAGGCCATCCTTGCATATCTGCTGTTCGTTTAGCGGTTTCTTCTTCTCCTGTTCAGCCACAGCAGACCGAAGGACGCTGCAGCGATGCCGAAGATGGCAAGCTCCGGGGCTGCGCTGTCTTCTGTTGGCGCCGCAGCTAAGGGCGTCACCTCCGCATCGGAAGATCCCGGATCTGAAGAGACGGATTTCTTTTTATCCTTGATTTCGATCTCAAACTCGGTACATGCGGTATCGTCTCCTGCATAGGAAAAGGTGATCTGCTGTGCTTCATTGTTCAACTCATAGCCATCCGGTGCGGTCAGCTCCTTGACGGCGTAACGGCCAAAGGGCAGATCGCAGGTAAAGACAGCACTTCCCTCTGCATCGGTTTCACACATTTCCAGCAGGGTATCCGCGGAGACGATCGTGTCTCCCTTCGCGTTCTGAATAGCTTCCACTGTATAGAGACCCACCACGGCGCCGGAGAGCTTCGCGCCCGTATCGGCATCCGTCTTGGTGACCTGTATCCGAACCTTTTGCCGCGGATTCGTAATGTCGATCGCGCCGGATACCGCTGATACCGGCGAGGTAACGCCGTCTGCATAGGCCAGGCTTATTATCCGCGGTTCCTGCTCTCGCACATAGCCTTCCTTCGTTCCGGTCTCGATGAGCTCGTAGGTTCCGAGATACAGATCCTGAAACTCTGCTATGCCCAGCTTATCCGTCACTGCCTTTGCTTCCTTTTGAGTACCTCTGACCTGCACGGCCGCGAGCTCGCCCTTCCGAAACAGGATGCCGGTCACACCATCCGGATGCACGATATCCTCGGCAGCTCTTACTTCAAAGCTCACCCCGGATAAAGCCGTCTTTTCATATCCAAAGGCAGATTTTACAAGAGCCTGCAGCTTGTCCAGCAAGGTCCAGCTATTCAGAACCTCTCCATCCTTGTTGATCCGAATATTTCCTACGACGAACGCATTCTTCAGTGTGATCTCGGTCACGGATGGCAGGGTCTTTGGATCAACTTTTCCGTCTTCTCCTACCTCGGCCGGCACGTCTGTCAGCCGGAAGGTCACCTGATTCTTATCCGGCTTTTCCAGAGATCCGTTCTCCGATACGATGGAGGCCTCCGTAAAATCGGTCAGATATCCCTCTCTGGGAACGGTCTCTGTGATCGTATAGTCTTTCCCTGTTTCCAGTCCCTTCACGGTATAGCCATCTTCGCGCCTGGTGACAAAGGCATCCACCAACCCTCCTTCTTCGTCTGTGATGGTAAGGGTGGCATCCGCCAGTTCGTTTTCTGTCCTGTCATCTACCAGCTTGATATGAACCTCTGTGATGGCATTTTCCACATAATTCCAATTATGCAGATAGTGAACGTCGTCATGGTCCTGCTCCCTGGTCAGATCAAAGAGAATCTCCTTCGTACTGCTGTAGTGACCCTTCGGCGGCTTGGTTTCCTTCACTTTATATAATCCCAGGGGAAAATCTGTCTGAAAACGCGCCACGCCATCCGCATCGGATATCGCCGTCTCAATCTCGGTTCCTTCCGGATAGACCACAGCACCCAGAATATTGGTAACCTCCGCAGCCGCATAGACGGTAAATTCTGCTCCTGCCATCGGCGTACGGCTTTCTCCGTCCAGGCTGTACTTCGTCACCGCCATGCCATAGCGGGTCTCTTCCTTTTCCGTATCCGGCTCCTCTGTATCCGGGTCTTTCTCATCCGGATCCTTCTCATCCGGATACTCTTCATCCGGATCCTTCTCATCCGGGATCTCCGCCTCCGGAATCTCCCGTACCTCCTGCTTTTCGTTCTCAAAAACGACTTCGCTCACCACGCTCGGCTCGAGCGCTCTGGTATCCTCCGGCATTTCCAGGAGTAAGTCCTGACTAACCGCATCCGGAT
>CAVKIR010000063.1:0-7369 GCA_963656395.1 Prevotella sp. CAG:279 | reverse complement strand
TGTCGGTCTACGAGCAGCGCAAAGGAAAGGAAAAATCTCGCACAGAAAAGGCCTATGATGCGTTGTGGAAGCTGGCAGTGGAGTATGAATTCAAGGAGATGAGTCCAAATTGGAAGGCAATCAAGAAGCTTTTAGGGGAGCAGTTAAAGGATAAGCTGATGCGCGAACTGGAATATCGACTGGGTACCGTCGAAGAGCTGGCAAGGCATAAAAAATTCAGAACAGCTTTCCGGGCTCTGATGCTGGATGATTTTCAGGACACGCTCAGAGATGTAAAAAACTGGAAGGATCAAAAAGGCCGGCCGGTATTTTATGATTTACTGGTGGCAGTACAGAAGGAATTCCCCGGTATGGACGAAGGAGGTTTACAGGAATGCCTGAATCAGCTGGGAGAGGACTTTATGAATGCAGGCATGCATCAGAAGACCAAAATGACCTTCCAGTATCGCTGCAGGATGGAGCCGGGGGCACAGGTTCGTTATACAGAGACTGCGCTGGAAAGGTATCGGAAGATTCAGAGCTTTCTGGAGGGCGACCGAACCGGCAAGGTTGTATTTGCAGACACATCTCAGTTTGTCACCGAGGGGGCCGGAAAAGGTCTGCATGATCAGGGAGAATTGGACGGTCTGGTTCTGGGCCATGCCTATATCATCACCGACTGCAAAGAAAGGGATGGCCATAAGTATATTACCCTTCGAAATCCCTGGGCCACCGGAGAGGTATTCTATGCAGAACGAACCAGAACCGATCAGAGCAAGTATCGGATCGGAAAGCTGCATAGGGATCTCGAGACAGGCGGCGGCGAATTCGATCTGGAGCTGAATGATTTTATGAATAAGGTAGACGGCTTTTTCTGTATAAATCGGAAAGGAGACAAAAATGTCAAATCTGCATAGTATGGATGGCTACATGATTCAGGCAAGACTGCAGGCTCTGGCGGAGGATCTGGCTGACCTGGGTTATGAGAATGATTTACTGGTGGAAGAATATGGGAAAAAAGAGATCCGCATTTACCGGGAGGATCTGGATCGAACCTTTGTCGCGGACTATGAGATTCAGTTTGACGAAGAGAAGGGGGAGCGTGCTATAGGCTTTCTCCTTCGACTTCACAGGCTGGAGGGCAGACGGCTGGAGGGCAGCTACGGAACACCGGCCGGCCCGGTCATTGCCGTCCGGGAAGAGGGGCTTCCTCTGGATGGACCGGATACGGCGGGATGGATCGAAGAACATATGACGGTCTAAGGAGAGAGTCATGGACGAACGCTTACAACAGCAGCTCGATTTCGCACTGGAAATCGACAAGGAGAAAAATATCTTCCGGCAGACCCATCTGTCCGGGCACGGGAGAAACGAGAACGACGCGGAGCACGCCTGGCATATGGCGATTATGGCGTATCTTTTACGGGAATATGCCAACGAGGCTGTGGACATCGGCCGGGTCATGCTCATGTGTCTGATTCACGATATCGTGGAAATCGACGCAGGCGACACCTATGCCTACGACGCGGAGGGCCTGAAGACCCAGAAGGCAAGGGAGGAGGCAGCCAAGGAGCGGATCTTCTCCCTGCTTCCGGAGGAGCAGAAGCAGGAATTGATGCAATTGTTCGATGAATTCGAAGAATTCTCGACCCCGGAGTCCCGATTTGCCCATGCCATGGACAATCTGCAGCCCCTGATGCTGAATCACAGCAACGGCGGCTCAGACTGGCTGGAGCATGGCGTGACGGCGGAGCAGGTCTACGGCAGACAGCGAAAGACCAGGCTGGGTTCTGAGAAGCTCTACGAGGTGACGGATCGTATTCTGCAGGAGCATATCCGGCAGGGTCATCTGAAGGAATAAAAGAGCGAGAATGTATTGGGGAAATATTGGTTACAGTGTCAAAAGTCTGAGTCCACGACATGCTTGCATGTCGGTGGAGGAATGACTTTATGACACGCACTTCAATGAGGATGTAGTGGGGCGAAAGCCCCGCGAGAATCCGAATTGAAGTAGAATTGTGGGAGTGCGAAGCACGGAACAATTCGTGTAACCAAAAGTTCGGGTGTTTTGACACCCGAACCAATATTTGACTAAAAGGAGGAGACAAAATGGAACAGTTTCTGATCGCCCACGATCTGGGCACTTCGGGGGATAAGGCTACGCTATTCACCACAGAGGGACGGCAGGTGCGAAGCTATACGGCGTCCTATGATGTGCACTTTTTCCATGGCAATTACGCAGAGCAGGATCCGGAGAACTGGTGGGATGCAGTCTGCGAGGCCACCAAGGCCGTGCTGGAGGGCGAGGACGAAAGCCGCGTGGCAGCCATGTCCTTCAGCGCCCAGATGCAGGGCTGTCTGCCGGTCGATAAGTACGGAAGACCCCTTCGGGATTCCATGATCTGGGCAGACATGAGAGCGGTAAAGGAAGCGAAGCAGCTGGAGGATGCCATCGGCGCGGATCGGATCTATCAGCTCACCGGACACCGGGTGGCGGCCAGCTACAGCATCGAGAAGCTGATGTGGCTGAAGGCCAATGAGCCGGAGGTCTATGAGAAGACGTATAAGATGCTGCAGGCAAAGGATTACATTATCCAGAGAGCGACCGGTGAGTTCGTGACCGATTATTCCGACGCATCCGGAACGCAGGCCTTAGACCTTCGAAAGCTGGAATGGTCTGACGAGATTCTGGAGGCGGCGGGCATCGATAAGAACAAACTGCCGACCCTGAAGCGTTCTGTCGACGTGGCGGGCTATATCCAGGATCGGGTAGCCGGTGAGATCGGACTTCCGGCAGGAACCCCGGTGGTCTGCGGCGGAGGTGACGGCCCCGTATCCGCAGTGGGCGCGGCCTGCATCCGAGACGGCGAGTTTTACCTGACCTATGGTACCTCTGCCTGGATCGGCGGCACCACCACGGAGCCCTTCATCGACCCGGATAAGACGGTCTTCTGCTTTGCCCACGTCATTCCGGGCAAATACATGCCCTGCGGAACCATGCAGGCAGCAGGCAGCTCTTATGCTTACATCCGTCATGCCCTGTGTGACGACATGTCCTATGAGGAGATGAACAAGCTCATCGAGAAGTCTCCGGCGGGCGCCGAGCATCTTATTTTCCTGCCCTATATGCTGGGCGAGAGAAGCCCCAGATGGAATCCGGACACCAGCGCCGCCTTCCTCGGTATCAAGCCCGAGCATGAGAAGAAGGATTACGTGCGCGCGGTCATAGAAGGTGTGGCCATGAACATGGAACTGATTCTGAAGGCTTACCGGAAGCAGGCACATATCGAACGTATGAACCTGACCGGTGGCGGAGCGAAGGGAGAAGTGGTCTCCCAGATTCTGGCAGATGTGCTGCAGGTGGACTTTGATATGCCGGATTGTGTGGAGGCAGCTACATCCATCGGTGCAGCGGTTATCGCAGGCGTGGGCGTAGGTGTCTTCGACAGCTTTGATGAGATCAAGCGCTTCCTGAAGTTCAAGAAGCATGTGAAGCCCAGAAAAGAAAATCAGAAGGTATATGAGGAGCTGAAGCCCATCTTCGACGAGGCTTATCAGTGCCTGGTGCCGCTGTATGAGAAGCTTTCAAAATTGTAAAATAATGGGAGGACTTTTTCGATGCATATTGCTGTAAGAGCTTATACGGATACGGATCTGCGGGATATGATCCGCATCTGGAATGAGGTCGTCGAGGACGGTGTGGCTTTTCCACAGGAGGAGCTTCTGACTCCGGAGACGGGAAAAGAATTTTTCGCAGCTCAGACCTATAACGCGGTGGCTGTGGATACAGATACTGACAAGGTCTGCGGACTCTACATTCTGCATCCCAATAACGTCGGCCGCTGCGGCCACATCTGCAATGCCAGCTATGCGGTCAGTCGAGATTCCAGGGGTCTGCATGTCGGCGAAAAGCTGGTATCGGACTGCCTCCTGCAGGGACAAGCACACGGCTTTCGGATCCTGCAGTTCAACGCAGTGGTAGCATCCAACATCCATGCCCGCCATCTCTACGAGCGGTTGGGCTTTGTGCAGCTCGGTGTGATTCCGAAGGGCTTTCGCATGAAGGATGGGCATTACGAGGATATCTGCCCGTATTATCACGAGCTGTAGGTGTTATTTACAGGCAGACTTATATTTTATTTTCGACGGCAGGCCAGGAGGCCTGCCGTCATTAGTATAATCGTTACGCCCCAGGACAAAGGAAAGACGACAAAGAGCACCGGCAGGCTGTGAAAATGTCGGAATACAGTGAAAATCCAGGTAATTCGAACCATACAGGTGCCGATAATCGTAAGAACAGCCGGAAGCGCAGAGTGGCCGGTGCCCCGTAAGACCCCTGCAGGAACCTCGTAGAGGCCGCAGACGGGCTCGTAGGCTGTGATCATGGAGATGCGCAGGCAGGCGGCTGCGACGACAGCCGGATCTGTGGTAAAAAGTCCGGCGCTGAAGGTACGAAATACAGTCAGCGGAAGAGTAAGCAGGGCACTGCAGAGAACAGAGCAGACCAGGCAGCCGGACAGCACCCGTCTGCAGCGGTCATATCGTCCGGCGGCATAGTTCTGGCTGGTGAAGGTGGTGGCAGCCTGGCCGAAGGCTGTGAGTATATAGTAACCGAAGTATTCAAAATTCGTGGCAATGGTACTGCCCGCAGTCGCAATGGCACCGAAGCTGTTGACCGAGGACTGCACAAAGATGTTAGCCAGACAGAAGACCGCTCCCTGGACGGCGGAAGGGACGCTGACGGCGAGAAGTGCCCCCAGGTGTTCCGGGTGGAGCTTCAGAAGACGCAGGGAGAGATGAAACTCATCGGTTTCCTGGGCCAGGGCCAGCAGCACCAGCAGGGCGGACAGACCGGTAGAGATTCCGGTGGCGGCGGCCACGCCCGCCACGCCTGCCCGCAGGACAATGACGAAGAACAGGTTCAGGCACACATTGACGATGCCGGAGCACAGGAGTGCCAGAAAGGGCAGACGGCTGTTGCCCTTAGCCCGGAGAATAGCGGATCCAAAGTCGTAGAGCATAAGGCCGGGCAATCCCAGAAGATAAATGCGAAGATAAAGGATAGCGGCATCCAGCACCTCCGCAGGGGTCTGAATCAGCAACAGCAGTGTTCCGGCCACAGGCTGTCCGAACGCTGCGGCGAAAAGTCCGGCAAGCAGAGCCAGAACGAGAGCAGTGTGAAGAATGCCGGGAATGGCGGCGCGCCGCTCCTCGCCGATGCATTTGGCGATGCAGACATTGACGCCCACGGACAGTCCGGCGGAGAGAGTGACCAGCAGAGCCACGATTTCACTGTTGGTTCCCACAGCGGCCAGGGCGTTCGCGTCGGCGAAGCGACCCACCACAGAGGTGTCGGCGGCAGTAAATAGCTGCTGCAGCATACTGGAAAGTGCGATGGGGAGGGCGAAGCGGATGAGCTTTGCGGTCAGGGGGCCGTGGAGCATGTCCACGGAAGTATGGGTATATTTCATAGGTAAGTTCCTCATATATGAAAATGTAGTACTATTTATAGTCCCTCTCCAGGGACTTTTTTAATTTATTCCAGTATCAGGAATAGTTCTCTAAATATGGCATTTGTAAGAAAAAATTCAATCGGTTGGAAGTTCATGGATTTCCCTTGTAAAAGTTTAATGGATCTTTTAAGATAAGAAAAGAGAATCTATTAGATAAAATACATCGAAAAAAGGAATACAACTATGGACAACAATCTGCAAAAATACATGGCTTTCGTAAAAACCGTAGAGACAGGCAGCTTCACCCGCGCTGCCGAAGCACTCTGCTACGCTCAGTCCTCCGTCAGCAAGATGATAGCTGACCTGGAAAAGGAATGTAATATGGTGCTTCTGGAGCGGGATCGGAGCGGCGTCCATCTGACCACAGCTGGTGAACAGCTTCTTCCCTATGCCAGGCTTCTCGTCGAGGACTATGAGCGTCTGGCTGCCTGCGTGCGGGAAATGCAGGGCGTGGAGACAGGTATGCTCCGCATCGGAACCATATCCAGTGTGTCTATCCACTGGCTGCCCCGGATTCTGGCGGAATTTCAGAAGGATTATCCGAAGATTGAATATGAGATGTTATTGGGGGATTATGAGGAAATCGAACGATGGATAGCGGAAGGACACGTGGACTGTGGTTTTGTGCGGCTGCCGACCAGGCCGGAATTCGAGACCATTTCCCTGAAGCAGGACGAGCAGCTGGTGGTGCTTCCAAAAAGGCATCCGCTGGCCGAAAGAGAGCGGATCGATATCCGGGATCTGGAAGGAATCCCATTTCTGCTGCTGGAGCATGGCGGCAAGACCGACGTATCCGATCTGTTGGAAGAAAATGGCGTGAAGCCCGACATTCGGTTTACCACCTGGGAGGATTTCGCCATCATGGCTATGGTGGAGAAGGGACTGGGCGTGGGAATTCTGTCGCAGCTGATTCTGCAGCGGATTCCCTTCGACGTGGAGATTCGAAGCCTGGCCGAGCCCTATTACCGGGAGCTCGGTCTGGCTTTCCAGGATCGTAAACGCTTAAGCCCGGCCTGCCTTAAGTTTCTGGAATATCTGCGTTACCGCGAAGCGTAAAGGTTTTTCCGAACTCCGCCGAAGTACGGTGGGAGATGGAGAGCACGGTACGGTTCTCAGAGACGCGGCGCAGGGCCCGAAGCACATGCTGTTCGGTCTCCGCGTCCAGGTTGGCGGTGATTTCATCCAAGAGCAGAAGCTCCGGATCCGAGGCCGCTGCCCGGGCGATGGAGAGAAGCTGCCACTGACCCTGGGAGAAGAGCTCCGGCGCGCAGGGGGTATCATAGCCCTGCTCCAGCTGGGAAATGGTGTCGGAAAGACCGGTCAGTTCCGCAGCTCTTTGCACAGCTTCCTCCGAGATAGCCGGGTCAAACAGGGTAATCTGATCCCGCACCGTTCCGGGAACCATATGGAAGGACTGCTCCACATAGCCAAAGAGCTTTCGGCGGGCAGCCTCGGGAATGGAGGCGGCAGGGATGCTATGAATCAGGACATCGCCTGAGTCCGGCAGATAGAGTCCAAGAAGAAGCTTGAAAATGGTGCTTTTCCCGGCTCCGGTGCGACCCAGAAGCGTCAGACGATCGCCACACTTCACCGTCAGGTTCAGATGGTTCAGAATCGGCTTGTCAGCATCGTAGGAGAAGGTGACATCACGGAATTCGATGAAAGGCGCATCCGCGGGAGACTGCATGTCAGTATGAGAATCTGTCGTTTCAGGTTTAGTAGAAGCGGCAGAAACAGAAGTCTCCGATTCGACCGGTTCTTTTTCCGGCAGCCCGAAAAACTCCTGTATCCGGTGAATGCCCGCCATCGCCGACTGAATGGTCTGAATCTCCATGCCCAGACTTTCCACCGGGGAGAAGATCTGGGAGATATAGTTC
>CAVKIR010000062.1:0-7395 GCA_963656395.1 Prevotella sp. CAG:279 | reverse complement strand
ATGCCCAGATCGTCCTCATATTCCTTCTCGATCTCGAGCTCCCACTCCTCACCGCCGGGTTTTCGAATCAGGATCTCCAGATATTCCTCATTGATCAGATAATGATAATCAAAGACATCCCCCACCGGCTGACCGTTCACGGCCACCAGCACGTCTCCCGGCTCCAGCTCCAGTTCTTCCGCAATGCTGCCCGGCTCTATGCTCTTGATCACATGTTCTTTTCTTTTTTTCATACTAGCTCCTTGTATTTTCCTGTATCATCATACCGTATTTGAAAATAAAAAGCAATCTGTCTTGACGATCTGTATCGGGAAATGGTATAAAATATAATAAGTGTGTTTATGTGACCCACGGAATTCTATCTCGTATTATTCGGAGGACAGTCATGTCAGAAACAAATCAGTTTGACAATATTTTACCCATTGCACCGCTGAAAATCGCAGCTCTTCCCGGCAGCATGTATTTCGCCGAGAAGGTTGATCGCTATCTGGTGGATTTTCGTAAAACTGCCAATATGCAGCATCGTGATAACGTATATTTTCAGGAGTACGCCCAGGACTCCTACCTGGTAGACTGCTCCTGTCCTCGCTTCGGAACCGGTGAGGCCAAGGGTCGTCTCGGCGAATCTGTCCGCGGAGCAGACCTTTTTGTCGTCGTGGATATCTGTAATTACAGCATTACCTACAGCGTCTGCGGGCAGGAGAATCATATGTCCCCGGATGACCATTATCAGGATCTGAAGCGTATCATCTCCGCTGCCACCGGCAAGGCGCATCGCATCAATGTCGTGATTCCCTTCCTTTATGAGGGTCGTCAGCACCGCCGCACCAGCCGCGAGTCTCTGGACTGTGCGCTGGCTCTGCAGGAGCTTCAGAATATGGGTGTCACGAATATCATAACCTTCGATGCACATGACCCCCGTGTGCAGAATGCGACACCGCTCAACGGCTTTGATAACTTCCAGCCGCCCTATCAGTTTATGAAGGCGCTGCTGCACACCGAGCCGGATCTGCAGGTAGATAACGATCACCTGATGATCATTGCTCCCGATGAGGGCGCTATGGAGCGTGCGGTATACTTCTCCAACGTCCTGGGTATCGACCTGGGTATGTTCTATAAGAGAAGAGATTACTCCACCATCGTGAACGGCAAGAACCCCATCGTGGCCCATGAGTTCCTGGGTGCCTCCCTGACGGGCAAGGATGTCATCATCATCGACGACATGATTTCCTCCGGCGGAAGCATGCTGGATGTGGCAAAGCAGATGAAGGAGCGCGGCGCCCGCAACGTCTATGTATGCTGTACCTTCGGCCTCTTCACCGACGGCTTCGAGAAGTTCGACGAGTATTACGAAAAGGGCTACATCAAGCGCATCGTCACCACGAACCTGAACTACCGCTCCCCGGAGCTTCTTGAGAAGCCCTACTATACCGAGGCGGACATGACCAAGTTCCTGGCTGCGATCATCGATACCATGAATCACGATACCCCGATCGGAAAGATCAATAACCCCACCGAGAAGATTCGGAAGCTCCTGGAAAAGCGATAGGCGAACCTATCGCAGCATCAGGAAGGCTCCCAGATTCCCACGTTTCCCGTGGGAGGCTCGATGGCTGAATAAAAGTCCCGGATTGCAGCAGGTGCAAAGATCCGTGACAGCGATATGCTCCGGCAGGATACCGGCTTCCCGGAAAATCAATTCGTTGGCTTTCCAGAGATTTAGCTGGTACCTGCCGTTTTTTTTGTCATAATATAAGTCCGGCCAATGATCTTCTAAAAAGGCCTTCTGAAATGCCTCGATCACGTCGCTGCTTACCTCGTAGCAGGCCTGACAGATGGAGGGGCCGATAGCAGCCCGGATATCTGCCGGATCGCTTCCGTATTCTTCCCTCATCCGTTCTACCGTCTTTTTCCCTATCTTCCCCACGGTTCCGCGCCAGCCGGAATGCGACAGGCCGATGGCCTTCTTGACCGGATCCACAAAATACAAGGGTACACAGTCCGCATAAAAGGTAGCCAGCATAAGGCCCGGTACATGCGTAACAAGACCATCTATCTCCGTGTAATCCCGAGGTCTTGTAAAGCCCTTGCCCCGATCGTCTTCGGTCACGGTCCGGATGTTCGTGGTATGAGTCTGGTCAGAGCAGACCAGATCGGCGCAGTCGAAGCCCATGGCTGCACCCAGACGCCGATAGTTCTCCCGGACGGCCTCCTCCTTATCACCGCGTGTGAAGCTTACGTTCATGGTGCTGCAGACGCCTGTACTCACACCTCCCAGGCGAGTGGAAAAGCCGTGGTTAACGATACCGGTCTCCTCCAGCAGAGGAAATTGCAAAAAGGGAACGCCTGCGCGTTCCACGAGCCGGGTAGTGACTCTGCCTTCTACCTTCTTCCATTCCAATTCCTGGTTCATTCGCTTTTCTCCTCTTTGGCTCAACTATTTTCTCTTTTTTACATATCGTTTACTCAATAGAAACAATAAGGAAAGGCATCGCGAAGCAGCCGGATGCCGTTTCCCTGAATCGCCACCACATCAAACCTGCAGGCCTGACCATCGGGGATACAGTGCAGCATCCGGTAATAATCCGCCACCTTACAGATCTTCTGCTGCTTCCGATAATCCACGGCCTCCGCCGGATGGCCGTAGGAGCCGTTCTTCCGATATTTTACTTCTATAAATACAAGTGCGCTGCCATCCCGGGCAATGAGATCTATCTCGCCCAGGCGGCAGCGAAAATTCTGTTCCAGTATTCTGTAGCCCTGCTTTTTCAAAAACGCAGCGGCCAAAGCTTCCTCTTCTGTGCCGATTTGACGGCGGTTTTGCATAGAAATCTCCTAAACAAAATTTTTGATAAACGTGCGGCGATGAATCGGTGTCGGTCCCAGCTCCTTCAAGGCCGCGATATGCTGCGCCGAACCATAGCCCTTGTTGGATGCAAAGCTGTAGCCCGGATAGATATTCTCGTACTCCACCATCATGCGATCCCGGGTCACCTTGGCGATGATGCTGGCGGCCGCGATGGATACGCTCTTGGCATCGCCCTTGATGATGGGCACCTGGGGAAGCTCCACCAAAGGAATCGTCACAGCGTCATTTAACAGAACAGAGGGCTGTACCTGCAGCTTTGAAATAGCCATCAGCATGGCCTCATAGGTGGCCTGCAGGATATTGATGGCGTCGATGCGCTCCGGACCGATGACACCGATCCCCGTCGCCACGGCCTTTCCCATAATCTCGTCGTAGAGAAGCTCTCGCTTTTTCTCCGACAGCTTCTTGGAATCATTGAGGTAGAGGATCTCACAGTTCGGCGGAAGAATCACGGCTCCCGCCACCACCGGGCCTGCCAGGGGGCCTCTGCCCACCTCGTCAATGCCGCAGACGGCACCGTAGCCCTCATACTGATGCTCGAAGGAACGCATAACCTCCAGCCGCTCCCGCTCCTTTGCTAATTTTTCCTGTTTGCGCTGCTCCCGCATAAGGCGCAGCTCCTCTGTCTTTGTCATAGATCTGCCTCTATTTATTGATGCTTGAGAATACCGAAGGACTGAAGCGGCCAGATGCGAATCCAGGCCCGCCCGATGATCTCGTCTCTGTGAATCACTCCCACGCTCGGATCCCGACTGTCGGAACTGTAGTTGCGGTTATCTCCCAGCACAAAGTACTCATCGTCCCCCAGGGTAATGGGCTCTGCTGCTGTTCCTGCGTCCTGCATAACCTCCCGGCCGTAGGACTCCTGCAGCTTGGCGCCGTCTATATAGATCTCTCCGTCCAGAATCTGCACGGTCTCGCCCGGCAGGCCGATAATCCGCTTGATATAGTACGTATTATCCTTGTGGCGAAACGGAAATACGATGATATCAAAGCGCTCCGGATCACGGAAATGATAGGTAAGCTTGTCCACAATCAGCTGATCGCCGTCGTCCAGGGTATTCTCCATGGACTCGCCGCTCACATGGGTTCGCTGTCCCACAAAGGTAATAATCAGAAAGGTAATCACCAGCACGATGCCCACGTAGACCAGCATGCCTAAGAGCTCCCGCATGACGTTCGGCTTCTCTTCTATCTCTATATCCTTTTCTTCATCCTTTTGTCTCATCGTCCATCCTCCCGCTTATTCCGGCAATTCCAGTGTAATTCTTCCCAGCTTTCCGCTTCGGAAATCCTCCAGAAGAATTGCTGCCGCCTTGGTCAGATCCGGCTCTCCGCCCTTCATCAGGCAGCCGCGCCGCTTCGCGATCTCACCTAAGAGCTCCACCTCACTTAAGGTCTCATCGGCGTCGTATCGCTCCTTTATCGTGCCGCTGTAACGAGCCTTCAAAAGCTTCAGAAGCTCCAGAGACAGCTCCTCGGTGTTCAGAATCTCTTCTTTGATAGAGCCAATCATAGCCAGCTTGATGCCCACCTCCTGATCCTCAAACTTGGGCCACAGGATACCCGGGGTATCCAGAAGCTCCACCTGCTTATTCAGGCGCACCCACTGGGCTCCCTTGGTGACACCGGGCTTGTTGCCGGTCTTCGCGCAGGCCTTTCCCGCGAAGCTGTTGATAAAGGTGGACTTTCCCACATTCGGAATGCCTGCCACCATGGCGCGCACCGGGCGGTTCAGGATGCCGCGTCTGCGATCCCGCTCGATTTTTTCCTTGCAGGCCTCCTGTACCGCTGCGTTCACACTTTTTAAGCCTGCTCCACTGCGGGAATTGAGTTTCACCACCTGGAAGCCCTTTGCCTTAAAATAAGTGCTCCAGGCTTCATTTGCAGCCTCATCCGCCAGATCGGATTTATTTAGCAAAAGCAATCGAGCCTTATTACGTCCCAGATCATCGATGTCCGGATTCCGGCTGCTTAAGGGCACCCGGGCATCCACCAGCTCGATCACCAGATCCACCAGCTTGATATTTTCCTGCATCATTCTCCGGGCCTTCGTCATATGTCCCGGATACCACTGTATATTCATTGATTTCTCTCCATCTATTTCAGCCGCCCGAAACGGTTCCCTGGCGTCACGACAAACCAGGCCCGGCCCAGTATATCTTCCTTCTTTACATTGCCAAAATTCGCACTTCGGCTGTCTTCACTGTTATTACGGTTATCGCCCAGGACAAAGTACTCATCTGCCCCCAGCTTTACGCCGTCCTCTGCCAGGCCGGCATCCTCCATGCTCTCCGTCTGTACCGTCTCGTTCAGCAGCTCGTCGTTCACAAAGACGCGTCCGCTTTGGATCGTCACGGTATCTCCGGGCTTTCCTACTACCCGTTTGATATGATAATGGGCATTCTGATTGCCGTTGGGCTTAAATACAATCAAATCTCCGTAGGAGGGTGATTTTATCTCATAAACCAGACGGTTGATCAGCACCTTATCGCCGCTTTTCAGCGTCGGCTCCATGGATTCTCCCACATTGCTTAAGGTATAGCCGAAAAACCATACGACCATACAGCCCACTGCAAAGGCCAGAATAACCTCGCCTATCCAGACTGCCGCCCCCTGCAGGGCTGACAGGTTCAGTTTTCTTTTTCTTCGCCGGAAGTTCAATCCTCTTCTGCGCACAATGACACCTCCTGCTTTAAAAGCTCTCCACCCGGAGGGCCTTTCATGCAGCGCTGCGCCACATGAAAGAAAAAGGGAGAATATACATTCTCCCTCTTATCTTTACAACCTTCGTGATTATTTTACAAGCTCTTTTACCTTCGCACGCTTTCCTACACGTCCTCTTAAGTAGTTCAGTTTCGCACGTCTTACCTTACCATGACGGATAACCTCGACCTTCTCTACGTTCGGGGAATGCAGCGGCCATGTCTTCTCAACGCCTACGCCGTTGGAATTCTTTCTTACGGTAAAGGTAGCACGAGCTCCGCCGCCCTGCTTCTTCAGTACGATACCCTCGAATACCTGAATACGCTCACGGTTTCCCTCTTTGATCTTACCGTATACCTTTACGGTATCTCCTACCTTAAACTCCGGTACTTCAGCCTTCAGCTGCTCAGCTTCAATGTTCTTGATAATCTCGTTCATTTCGTTGTATCCTCCTTGTTTTTTCGGATGTTCTTACCGCCAGTACAAAGGACCCGAAACCGCACCGGAGGCCGGCGCGTATCTGTCTCGCTTCTCCCTCGATCGAATCTAATCGATGTCCGTCAAAGGATGTCCCTTCCGACTGCTGCAGCAGCGGACCATCTGCTTTTTATCACAACGCGTTTTATTCTAGCACAGGCCTCCCGAAAATGCAAGGCTTATTTTTGATCACTTATGCATGAATACCGCGGTTCTCGTCACCGGCCTCATTTACACCGAACTCGTAATCATTGCCCGGCAGAATCATATTCAGCAGAATGCCTGCGATGGCTGCGATCGCCAGTGCAGTCAGGGTGATCGGAGTGCCTGCTACAGTGAAGGTGATGCCGCTGGAAAAGCCCAGTCCGCATACGAAAATGACGCCTGCGATGATCAGGTTTCTGGACTTGGTCAGGTCTACCTTGTTCTCTACCACGTTACGCACACCGATGGCGGAAATCATACCATAGAGCATGAAGCTGACACCGCCGATGATGGCGGAGGGCATAGTGCTGATGATGGCGGATACCTTCGGGATAAAGCTGACAATGATGGCAAATACAGCTGCGATCCGGATAACACGCGGGTCATGGACACGGCTCAGCTCCAGCACGCCGGTATTCTCGCCGTAGGTCGTGTTCGCAGGTCCGCCCAGAAAACCGGCCAGAGAGGTCGCCAGACCGTCACCGAGAAGCGTCCGGTGAAGTCCCGGATTGCCGATGAAGTTCTCACCTACGGTAGCAGAGATGGCGGACATATCGCCTACATGCTCCATCATGGTAGCGATGGCGATGGGCGCCATAACCAGAATGGCGGTAATATCGAATTTACAGATCTGGAAGGACGGAACGCCCACCCAGCCCGAGGTGGCGATGGCAGAAAAGTTCAGGATCGCAGAGCCATCCGGATTCGTCATGCCGGCCATGGACATCAGAAGGGCTACTACGTAGGAGATAGCTACACCCATCAGGATCGGGATAATCTTGAACATTCCCTTGCCCCAGATATTGAATACGATGATGACAACCAGAGCCACCAAAGCCAGGAACCAGTTGGTGGAAGCATTGCTGATGGCAGAGCTTGCCAGGCTCAGACCGATGCAGATGATAACCGGACCGGTCACTACCGGCGGGAGAAAACGCATCACGCGCTTTACACCGACCAGGCGGATAATGAGGGCAAGAACCAGGTACAGAAGACCTGCCACTACGACGCCGCCGCAGGCATAGGCTGCCTTGTCATTGGCACTCATGGTCGCATACATGCCGGTATCCAGATGTGCCACCGTGGAAAATCCGCTCAGAAAAGCAAATGAGGATCCTAAGAATGCAGGAACCTGAAAC
>CAVKIR010000061.1:3049-7397 GCA_963656395.1 Prevotella sp. CAG:279 | reverse complement strand
AAAGACGCTGTCTCTGCGCGCCAGCTCGTAATGTACCGGCTCCTGCTTATTTTCCTGATAGCTGAACTCTTCGAAGCGGCCGGAATTGGAATGACTGAACATGCAGCCCTTATCGCCCTCGATATTTACAGAAAGCGGCGCGCCGCAGTCCTTGGCCGCGATGCAGACGCACTGGAAGGTCGGATATTCCAGAACCAGAATGCCGGAGGTATCCACGCCCTTCTCCATATTCGGATAATACTGAACCGCTTTCGGTTCTCCAAAGAGTCCCACTACGAAATGAATATTGTATACATTCAAATCCATCAGTGCTCCGCCGGCTTTTTTCGCGTCAAATACCGGCACGATATTTCCCTGCTTAAAGGCCTCGTAGCGGCTGGAATACTGGGAATAATTCAGCTGTACGATTTTCACATCGCCCACGCCCGGCAGCAATTCCCGTACCTTATCATAATTGGGATTATACTGGTTGGTGATAGCCTCAAACAAAATCAGGTTTTTCTCCCTGGCCAGATCCGCCAGTTCCTTTGCCTGCGCATAGGTTACTGTGAAAGGTTTTTCCAGAATCACATGCTTTCCGGCCTCCAGCGCCTGCTTTGTAAAGCTGTAATGCAGATCATTGGGAACCGGAAGATATAAAACGTCAATCTCCTTATCGGCCAGCAGCTTTTCATAGCTGTCATAAGCCACCGGAACCTGATACTTCTCGCAGAGTTCCTTCCGTTTTTCTTCTTTCCGCACATATAAGGCCCGCACGTCCATCTCCGGAATCAGCTTCGCTGCCTCCAGAAACCAGGGCACGGTCATGCCTGCTCCCACGATACCAATCCGCATAGCTTTTCCTCCCGCATTTGTCTTATTTTCAAAAATCAACCTTGATTCATGATCAACATTCGCCGTTCGTCAATCATACGAGTATGTTGACTCTCTTTCGCTCATTATATCACGCATTACCCATCCTGTCAGCACAAAACAGGACACGGTTCCCATGTTCCGGAAATCCATGTCCTGTAAGTTTTTTACAGATTCAGCTTACTGGCGAAGCTCTGCGTTCAGGCTCTCGAGCCCTTTCAGGATTCGCTTCATGGCTGCGGAAATATCGCTCTCCTCCAGAGTCTTATCCTTGCCGCGGAAGACGATGGAGTAAGCCACAGACTTATACCCCTCCTTGATCTGGCTGCCCTCATAGATATCGAACAGCTTAAAGCTCTCTAAGTGGCTTCCGCCCTTCTGCTCGATGACTTCCTCGATCTGGCCTGCCAGAACGCTCTTCGGGATTACCATGGAAATATCACGGGTAACTGCCGGGAACTTGGCAATTCCCTCGTACTTGCGATCAAAGGTAGCCATCTCAGTGACCACCGGCATATCCAGGACTGCCACATAAGCACGCTCACCGATGCCGTAGCTGTCCGCAACCACCGGATGAACCTCGCCCAGATAGCCGAGCAGCTTCCCATCGTAATAGATGTTCGCCTGACGACCCGGATGCAGGTAGTTCTTGCCGGCCTTCGGATCGTAATGTACGCGGTCACGCATACCTAATTTCTCCAGGAACTCCTCGACGACACCCTTCATATTGTAGAAATCGCCGTCACCGTACATACCTAAGGTGAACTGCATCCGCTCGTCCGGAAGCTCACTTAAGGGCAGCTCCTTCGCGATATAGATATTGCCCAGCTCATAAAGGCGTACGTTCTTATTTCTGCGGTTGTAGTTGGTAGCCAGGGAAGTCAGCATGCCGTTCATGGATGTGGTACGCATGATGCTGAAGTCCTCACCCAGCGGGTTCGAAATCTTAATCGCCTGACGCATAGGATCGTCGGCATCCAGAAGCAGCTTGTCGAAAACCTTCGGGCTCTCGAAGGAATAGGTCATGCCCTGGGAGAAGCCGCAGAACTCTGCGATATCTCTTGCCACTGCCTCCACACGAAGCTTGAACGGAAGCTTGCCGGTGGTCGCCTCTCCTCTCGGAAGGGTGGTCGGGATATTGTCATAGCCGAAGAAACGCGCCACCTCCTCAGCCAAATCTGCCAGGCAGTGAATATCCTGGCGGAAGGTAGGCGCTACGATCTCGTTGGTCTTCTCATCGTAGGAAAGCTCTACCAGCTTCAGATAATCCAGCATCTGCTCCTTGGTCAGGTCGGTTCCCAGCAGGGCATTGATCTTATCTGCGTCGAATGCAACTCTGGAGGGCTCGCTCTTTCCATTGTATACATCTACCATGCCGTCTACCACCTCACCGGCGCCCAGCTCCTCGATCAGCTGGCAGGCACGGTCGATGGCCGCCTGCGCGTTGTTCGGATCCAGACCCTTCTCGAACTTGCCGGAAGCGTCTGTACGAAGGCCGATGCGCTTTGCAGACAGACGGATGTTCACACCGTCGAAGCAGGCTGCCTCGAACAGCATGGTCTTTACATTATCGGTAATCATGGAGTTCTCGCCGCCCATGATACCTGCGATGCCCACAGCCTTCTCGCCATCGCAGATCATCAGGACATTTTCATCCATGGTACGCTCCTGACCATCCAGGGTGACGAACTTCTCGCCCTCCTCCGCACGGCGCACCAGAATCTGATGACCGGCGATGGTGTCCAGGTCGTAAGCGTGCATGGGCTGACCGTACTCTTCCATGACGTAGTTGGTGATATCGACGATGTTGTTAATGGGACGGATGCCATTGACTGCCAGTCTGCGCTGCATCCACTTGGGTGACGGAGCCAGCTTGATATTCTTTACGACTCTTGCGCAGTAACGGGGGCAGAGATCTGCGTCCTTTACATCTACCTTAATATAATCATTGACGTCTCCACCGGAACCCTTTACGGTTACCACAGGCGGTACGAACTTCTTGCGGAAGGTAGCGGCTGCCTCGCGGGCGATACCGATGACGCTGTAGCAGTCCACACGGTTGGAGGTAATCTCGTACTCAAATACGACGTCGTCCAGACCCAGTGCGTGGACAGCGCTCTCGCCTACCACTGCATCATCCGGGAAAATGTAGATGCCGTACTCCGGAGCCTCCGGGTACATGTCGCGGTTCTGGCCTAACTCCTCGATGGAGCACATCATGCCGTTGGACTCCACGCCGCGAAGCTTGCCTTTTTTTATCTTGATGCCGCCCGGGGTCATCTTGCCGTCATGTCCGCCGGCCACGCGGCCGCCGTCCAGAACCACCGGAACCTTCTGTCCTTCTTTGACATTTGGAGCGCCGGTGACGATCTGAATCGGCTCCGTCTCTCCGATATTTACCTGGCACACGACCAGCTTGTCCGCATCCGGGTGCTGCTCAATCTTCACAATCTGTCCGATGATGATCTTATCCAGATCGGCGTCAAGCTTCGTGAAGCCCTCCACCTTGGTTCCGGAAAGTGTCATCGCGTCGGTATATTCCTGGGCCGTCACATCCAGATCGGGCACATATGCTTTAATCCATGATAAAGATGTATCCATTTTCTTCTCCCTCCTTAGAACTGTTTCAGGAACCGAATATCGTTCTCATACAGCAGTCTCATGTCATCAATCTCGTACTTCAGCAGCGCAATTCTCTCCAGGCCTACACCGAAGGCAAAGCCGGTGTACTCATTCGGGTCAATGCCGCACATCTCCAGTACGTGGGGATGCACCATACCGCAGCCCAGGATCTCAATCCAGCCGCTGCCCTTGCAGAAACGGCAGCCCTTGCCGCCGCACTTGAAGCAGCTTACATCCACCTCGGCGCTGGGCTCTGTAAACGGGAAATGATGGGGACGAAACTTGGTCTTGGTCTCTGCGCCGAACATCTCTTTTGCGAACTCCTCCAGGGTACCCTTCAGGTCTGCGAAGGTGATATTCTTGTCCACTACCAGACCCTCGACCTGATGGAAGGAGGGAGAATGGGTCGCATCCACCTCGTCGGAACGGAACACACGCCCCGGCGCGATCATACGGATGGGCAGCTTGCCCTGCTCCATCACCCGGGCCTGGCACGGAGAGGTCTGGGTACGGAGTACGATGTCTTTATTGATATAGAAGGTATCCTGCTCGTCCTTGGCCGGATGTCCTTCCGGAATGTTCAGCTTCTCGAAATTGTAAAGATCGTACTCGATCTCGGGTCCCTCGACCACCTCGTAACCCATGCCGATGAAGATTCGCTCTACCTCTTCCAGGGCAATGGTGTTCGGATGACGATGGCCTACGTTGTTCTTTTTCGCCGGGAGTGTGACATCGATAACCTCAGCTTTAAGCTTCTCCTCGCGAACCATGGCCTCCATCTTTGCTTTGGCCTCTTCCAGAACCTTCTCGATCTCCTCGCGGGTCTCATTCACCAGCTGGCCGACCTTCGGTCTGTCCTCCGGAGCCACATCCT
>CAVKIR010000061.1:0-3039 GCA_963656395.1 Prevotella sp. CAG:279 | reverse complement strand
GAATCGCCACGCGGGCGTCATTCAGTGTATTCAGATTCTTTGCTTCCCGAATCTGCGCAATGGCATTTTCCCGGATTTTCTGCAGTTTTTCCTTCATTACTTCTCACCTTTCCTGAAATATTGGTTTCGAGGGACAAAAAAACGTCCCTACTCAAAATGTAGGGACGGACATTATTTCCGCGGTACCACCCTGATTCCTGTCTCCTTGTCATGCGGACAGGCTCTCATCTTCTGCGTAACGTGCAGGCTGCGTCACCGCCTACCAAGATCCTTCAGCGATGCTGCTCCGGTGGGAATTTCACACTCTCTTCTGAACTTAAGCCCGCTCCCAGCCGCTGACGGTCTCTCTCTGAAAGAAGAAGAAAGGTTACTGTGCACCTTCGTTGCATTTGTCATATCAAGGGATATTTTATACCCATGCCGGGCGGAATGTCAAGCTTTTCTTTGCCAGATCTCCGCCAGCATACGGCCTGCTTCTGCAAGCTCCACCTCCGTCATGGTAGCGTAGCCCAGAAGAATCGTCGCCTTCTGTCCTTTCTCGTCCTTTTCTGCCCCATCAATCCGATAGGACGACAGCGGATAGACACGAATCCGCGCAGCCTCCGTCCCACGGATGAGATCTGCCTCAGTCCGTCCGTCAGAAAATTCCAGGAGCAGGTGGACACCGGCGTCAGCGCCGTAGATGGTACAGACGTCAGAAAGCTTCTTCAGCTCTTCCACCAGGACTTCCTGCTTGTGGCCGTAGATGGCGCGCATACGGTTCAGGTGCCGTTCGTAATGTCCTTCCTTGATGAAGCTGTTCAGGATCATCTGGTCGATGCGGGAGACTGTGGAGGAAAAGCGTAAAAGCTCCGGTTTGCAGCTCTGCAAAAGCGGCTCCGGCAGCACGAGATAGCTGATCCGGATCGCAGGTGCGATGGATTTGGAAAAGGTACCGATGTAGATGACCTTTCCCTCCTGGTCCGCCCCCTGTAAAGCCGGGATCGGCTTGCCGCGGTAGCGAAATTCACTGTCGTAATCATCCTCGATGAGATAACGCTGTGGCTTTTCGGCGGCCCATTTTAAGAGCTCCAGTCGCCGTTTGATAGGCATGACGATGCCTAAGGGATACTGATGGGAGGGCATCACATAGGCCACATCGGCTCCGGATTTCTTAAGTGCCTCCACCTGCATGCCGGATGCATCCACCGGGACGGTACAGAGGTCAAAGCCCATTTTTTCAAAGATGCCATAGGCATGCTTATAAGTGGGGCTCTCCATGGCCAGACGCTGCCTGCCGAGGATGGCAGCGATGAGCATCATCAGGTAGTCATTTCCGGCTCCCAGCACGATCTGCTCCGGGCGGCAGTTGACACCCCGAGCCTGGTGAAGGTAGCGGCTGATGGTCTCCCGAAGCTCCCACTCTCCGAACGGATCCCCCAGCTGAAAGAGTTCTTTTCGGTCATCCAGAAGAATGTTTCGCGTCACCTTGCGCCAGACGCTGTAGGGAAAGCTGTCCAGATCGATGCCGTTTGGCGAAAAATCGTATTTCCACTTTATTTCTTCCGCCTTTGAGGCCGCATGGGCGGTATTTTCTTCCCTCTGCAAATGATAAAGTCCTTCGATTCTGCAGACATAGTAGCCCTTGCAGGGAACCGATTCTACATAGCCCTCGGACAATAGCTGCTCATAGGCCAGATCGACTGTGCTTCTGCTCACTTCGAGATAACGAGAAAGAGCCCGGCTGGAGGGAAGCTTCTCTCCGGCCAGGATCTTTGCATCTTGAATGTCCTGTTTGATATATTGATAAATCTGTTCATACAAAGGCGTATCTGCCTTCGGGTGTAAATCAATGGTCAGTTCACGCATGATTCCTCTTATGCCTTCGGGAGCTTAAAGGAGCTCTTCAGAGATACGATGCGGTTGAAGACCAGCTTCTCCGGGGTCGTATCCTTGTAATCTACGCAGAAGAAACCGTTTCTCACGAACTGGAAGCTGTCAAAGGCTCCCGCTCCTTCGAAGCCCGGCTCCAGGCAGGCATGTTCTACGACTGTCAGGGAGTTCGGATTCAGATTCAGGCTGCCGTCCTCGTTGTAGACGCCCTTCTCCTCGTCGATGATATTTTCATACAGACGAACCTCTGCGTCGATGGCATAGGGAGCCGGTACCCAGTGTATGGTTCCCTTGACCTTGCGTCCTGTGAAGCCGCTGCCGGCCTTGGTCTCCGGATCGTAGGTACAGTGTACCTCGATGACCCTGCCATTCTCATCCTTGACGAAGCTCTCGCATTTTACAAAATATGCATGCATCAGACGAACTTCATTGCCCGGGAAGAGGCGGAAGTACTTCTTCGGCGGCTCCTCCATGAAGTCGTCGCGCTCGATATAGAGCTCACGGCAGAACGGAATCTGGTGGCTGCCAAGTGCCTCATTTTCCAGGTTATTGGCTGCGTCCAGGTATTCCACCTGGCCTTCCGGATAGTTATCAATCACTAACTTAATCGGATCCAGTACTGCCATCATACGCGGCTTCTTCAGCTTCAGATCCTCACGGATGCAGTACTCCAGCATCGCATAATCTGCAGAAGACTGGCTTTTGGATACGCCGCAGAGGTCAACGAACATCTTGATGGACTCCGGTGTAAAGCCGCGGCGGCGGAGCGCTGCGATGGAGACCAGACGGGGATCATCCCAGCCGTCTACGATGCCCTCCTCCACCAGCTTCTTGATGTAACGCTTACCGGTGACCACATTGGTCAGGTACATCTTTGCAAACTCAATCTGTCTCGGCGGATGCGGATACTCCAGCTCCCGTACAACCCAGTCGTACAGCGGTCTGTGGTCCTCGAATTCCAGGGTACAGATGGAATGGGTGATTCCCTCGATGGCGTCCTCGATGGGATGTGCGAAGTCGTACATGGGGTAGATGCACCATTTGTCGCCGGTATTGTGATGGCTGATATGAGCCACACGGTAAATAATCGGATCGCGCATGTTCATGTTCGGGGATGCCATGTCGATCTTGGCACGCAGAACCTTCTCGCCGTCCGCGTACTTGCCC
>CAVKIR010000060.1:0-7412 GCA_963656395.1 Prevotella sp. CAG:279 | reverse complement strand
AGCATCTCGTCAGCCAGATCCCGGTCATAGACGCCGGCCATGGGTTCTTCTTTTCCACGATGTACCAGAAGCATGGCTCGCTTCGTCTTCGTCCGGCTTGCCTTCAGAAGCTTTCGAAGCTCCTCTGCCGGAATCAGCGGCACATCGACTCCCAGCACCAGCACCTGTTCCTCTTTCGCCCGCCGAAAGCAGCTTTCCAGGCCGCCTAAGGGACCTTTTCCCGGAAATCGGTCCGGCGTCACCGGTACACTGCAGCATTCTCCCTGATAGCCGGATACTTGGATATCCGTGATTCCAAGCTGCCTGCCCTTTTCGATCTGCCGCTCCAGAAAGGTGCTTTCCTCTATCTTCAGATCGCATTTGTCACGTCCCATGCGGCTGCTCTTTCCCCCGGCCAGCACCACCATGGACATCCCCTCGCCTACGCGTTTACTTTCTTGCACAGTTCGTGGCCTCCCCGGTCAGAATCTCCAGGCCGTGGGACAGAGAGGGCAGAATATAGCCTAAGGACTCCCTCACCGCCTTGGGGCTTCCGGGCAGGTTGATAATCAGCGTGCTCTTACGGATGCAGGACACCGCCCGGCTCAGCATGGCTCTCGGGGTAATGGTCATGCTGTAGGCCCGCATAGCTTCCGGGATCCCGGGCACCAGCCGCTCCGCGATAGCAAGCGTGGCCTCCGGCATACAGTCCCGCGGAGAAAAGCCTGTGCCGCCGGTGGTCAGCAAAAGTTCCGCCACATGCTCGTCGGCGATACGCGCCATCTCTTTCGCCAGCAGCTCCCGGTCATCCGGCAGGAGAATCGTATGAACCACCTCATATCCATTTTCCTCCAGCATCTCCTTGATGGCAGGACCGCTTAGGTCCTCCCGCTCCCCGGCGTAGCCGGAATCACTGGAGGTCAGCACTGCCGCACGCATGGGACGCTTGACCACCTGTATCTCATCTCCTTCGGACACCGCACCGCCCTTCAGTACCTTTGTGAAAATGCCCTCTCTCGGCATGATACAGTCTCCCATGATTTTAAAAATCTCACAGCCGCTGTGACACTGCTTTCCGATCTGAGTCACCTCCAGCAGCACATCGCCACACTGCAGTCTCGTGCCGATGGGCAGGTGCTTCAGGTCGATGCCCTGCACGATCAGATTTTCCCCGAAGGCGCCGTCGTCCACCGGTGCTCCCTTCGCCTTGAAGGCCTCGATTTTCTCGTAGGACAGCAGGCTCACCTGGCGGTGCCATTTGCCCGCGTGGGCGTCGCCTTCGATGCCCCAGTCCTCGATAAGCTTCGCGGAATGGACGTTTTTCTTCTGCGTACCCTTCTTTTCGCTGATATTGACTGCCATGATCTTACCCATATGAATCTTCCTCTCTTTGCTGCCGGCTCCCTCCACCGGCGTTTCTTCTGCTTCTATGGTACTTGATTTTCCCCCGCAAAGCAACACTTATTACAAATCCGGCCATGCATTTTTCCTCTTTTCTGGTATTTTTCCACAATCCACGGTTTGACAGGCCTTGTATACATATGTATAATAAAGGGTAACTATTCAGAACAGCACAAAGGAGGCATTTTGCCCCATGTATATCAATGAACGATATCACGATCTTCCGCTCCTTTCTCAGGAGACTTATACCTATATCGGCCGGGACGGAGAACGTCACACAGAGTCGGAGGCTGTCCTCACAGAGCACGTCATCGATGTCTATCTGAATGACCGTCTGACCATGAAGCTCATCTGCATTCCCCAGTTTCTGACGGAGCTGGTGCTGGGACGCCTCCTGACGGAGGGAATCATCGACGGTGCCAAGGACGTGGAGCAGATCTATATCTGCGAACACGGACTGCGGGCCAGAGTGCTGCTGCGGGAGAAGAATCTGGAAAATGCAGCCATGCCGGACGACGCTTCCGGGGAGCCATTCACGGAGACCACTCCCTCCTGCTGCACCGGCAACCATATCTTAAATGACTATTTTCTGACACAGAAGGAAGTAAAACCGGTGAAGCCGATTCCCTGGAGAACCGCGCAGATCTTCGATCTGGCCGACCGCTTCCACGCGGGGATGCCTCTCCACGGACAGACCTTCGCCACCCACAGCTGCTTTCTGGCAAAGGACGGGGAGCTTCTGTTCCAGTGTGAGGACATCGGCCGCCATAACGCCCTGGACAAGGCCATCGGCTATGCTCTGCGCTGCGACATCCCGCTTACAGAGTGCATCGTCTATTCCAGCGGCCGGATTCCCACGGATATGGCCATGAAAGCCATCCGGGCCGGCATTCCGGTTCTCTCCAGCAAGGCTTCCCCCACGGCGGAGGCCATCGCGCTGGCAAAGGCATACGGTCTCACGCTGGTCTGCGCGGCCAGACGGGATCGGATGAAGCTCTTCGCCGGTACGAAACCCTGTTAAGATAAGAAAGGACGGATGTTCCCATGCCTTCGGTATACGCGGATACCTCATTTCTCCAATTCAAAAAGGTACATTGTAAAAACTGCTATAAATGCGTCCGGAACTGTCCGGTGAAGGCCATCCGGGTCATCAATCATCAGGCGCAGATTCTGGAAAACCAGTGCATTCTCTGTGAAAAATGCACCCTGGTCTGTCCCCAGAATGCCAAGGAAGAGCTGAATATGATTCCCCGGGTGCATGACTTTCTGCAAAACGGCGGTCAGGTCATCGCCTCCCTCCATCCGGCCTATGTGGCGGAATTCGGAACCGACAGTCTTCCGGCTCTCACGCAAGCCTTAAAGAAGCTGGGACTACAGGGCGCTTTCGATGCGGCCGCCGGCGCTTACCTCGTGAAGACCGATTACGAACGGCTCATTCGGGAACGGGCGCAGTCGATGCCGACCATCTCTTCGAACTGTCCGGTCATCGTGCAGCTCATCCAGAAGCGCTATCCGGATCTGGTACCCTATCTGGCTCCGTCTCTGAGCTCCATGCAGGCTCATGCGAAGTATCTGAAGACGAAGTACCCGGATGCCCGGATTCTCTCCATCGCCCCCTGTATCTCCGGCCTGGCCGAATTACGGGAGGAGGAAAATTCTGTAAATTACGTCATCACCTTCCGCGAGCTCAGACAGTGGATGGAGGCCGCGCATGTGGATCTGGCCGCGCCTTCCGAGCTCTCCGGCAGGTTGGAGCACGAGATCCGGCTCTCCCGGATCGTCGCCATGTCCGGCGGCTTTTCCATGGCCATGCATCCTTCCGCTCACCAGCGCTTTCTTCCGGCCTGCGGTATCGACAGCTGCAAGCAGATCTTAAGTGAATTGCTGGCGAGTCCGAAGAATTACTCCAACTGCTTTCTGGAGCTCAATGCCTGTCCGAACGGCTGCATCGGCGGTCCCTCCTTCCGGCGCACAAAGACCGGACTTCTGCATGCCATGATCCGCCTGCAGAATGCGTCCCTCTACAAGGGCATTTCCAATTATAAGCGGGACGATTTCTCGGCTCGGGAGCTCTCCGATGTGAGTCGACGCTTCGATACGGAGGTGCGGTGGCAGCCGGAGAAGGAGCCCTCTGAAAAAGAGCTGAAAAATGTGCTGGCTCAGATGGGAAAGACGAAGCCCGAGGATGAGTTAAACTGCGGTGCCTGCGGCTACAATACCTGCCGGGAAAAGGCAAAGGCCGTACTGGCCGGCAAGGCGGAGATCTCCATGTGCGTGCCCTTCATGCGGGAGCGCCAGGAGAGCTATTCCAACAAAATCATCAATGCCATGCCCGGTCTTCTGGTGACCGTGGATTATCAGCTGAACGTGGTGCATATGAACCAGGCGGCCAAGGATCTCTTTGACCCCGTCCATACGAAGAAGCTTCTCGGGCAGCCGGTCTCGGAGCTTATGGACGATTATACGCTGGTCAATATGATTTCCTATGATAAGAATCTGTCCCATGATCAGCTATATCTGGAGGATCAGAAGCTCTACCTGGATCGGGTGCTCACCAATGATCGGAAGAACCGGCTGATTCTCTGCATTATGAAAAATATCACCCATGAGATCGAAAAGCGCCATCAGATCCGACAGGCTCAGAACAACGCAGCCGCCATGGCCGATAAGCTGGCCGCAGAGCAGCTGAAGCTGGTTCACCAGATCGCAAGCCTCTTAGGCGAGACGGCTGCCGATACGAAGGTGGCTGTGGAGGAACTGAAGCGTACCATTCTCAGTGAAGGCGGGGATCCTTATGAATAAAGAGGGCAATATGCGGCTGCATGTATCCTTCGACGGACTGGTGACGGATTTTGGCCGGATCAGTCTGAATAAGAAAAAAGAAAGCATCTGCGGCGACTTCTTCGATATCGCAGAGACAGAGCAGGATCATGTACTTGTACTCTCCGATGGCCTCGGCAGCGGCGTCAAGGCCAATATTCTCTCCACTCTCACTGCTCGGATGCTCAGTCATATGATCATCAAAAAAATGCCGATTCACGAGGCAGTGGCAGCGGTAGCCGATACCCTGCCGGTCTGCAGTGTCCGCCGCCTGGCCTACTCCACCTTTACCGTGCTGGATATCCGGGGCCGTCAGGTGCTGCTCTACCAGTTCGACAATCCCGATGCCATTCTGATTCGAAACGGCAAGGTCACGGCCTATCCTTATTCCACCTTCACTCTGGGGGAAAAGGTGATCCATGAAAGCACCTTCGATCTCCGGGAAAATGACATGCTGATTCTCATGTCCGACGGTGTCACCAATGCCGGCATGGGCAAGACCACCGACGGCGGCTGGGGACGGGGCGAGGTTCTGCGCTTCTGTCAGAAGAAATACCGCTCCGGCATGAGCGCGCAGGAAATGGCTGTGGATATCGCCTACGCCGGCCTGGCTCTGAACATGGAAGAGACCGACGACGACCTGACGGTTCTCGTTCTTCGCTTCTGCAGGCGCCAGACCGTGAACCTTATGATCGGCCCGCCCCGCACCGCAGAGGATGACACCTCCTATATGAGAAGCTTCTGGGAGAAAGAGGGAAAGCATGTGATCTGCGGCGGCACCACGGCGAAGATTGCGGCCCGGTATCTGGGGAAGCCCCTGACTGTCATCGACGGTTCCTCCGTGGACGATGTGCCCTCCCTGATGCATCTGCCCGGTGCAGATCTGGTGACGGAAGGACTCCTGACTCTGGAGCGGCTGGTGGAATACTGTGGGGATCTGGGGGAGGATCCCTTGAGCTTTCATGAGATGCTTCAGAAAAAGGACGGGGCAGCCAGACTGGGAACCCTTCTTTTTACCTGGGCCACGGATATCAACATTTTCTTTGGAAATGCATACAATCCGGCCTATGAGGGCAGTGAAATTACTGCCCGGACCAAGACCCGGACGGTGGAGACACTGATCGAGCATCTGCGAAAAGCCGGAAAGGACGTGAACATCTCGTTCTGGGCTGTGTGATAAAGGAGAACCGTTATGAATGATTTTACACATTTTAACCAAAGGGGCGAGGCCGTCATGGTGGACGTCAGTGCCAAGGCCGAGACTGCCAGAGAGGCTGTGGCTGAGGGTCGCATCACGATGAGCCGGAAATGCTTTGTCAAAGTAAAGGAAGGCGAGATGGGAAAGGGCGACGTGCTGGGTGTAGCCCGGGTAGCGGGCATCATGGGAGCCAAGAAGACATCCGAACTCATTCCGCTTTGCCATCTTTTAAATCTGACCAAGGTGGAGATAAGCTTCGAGCCGGAGGAAGAGACCTCTTCCATACGCGCTGTCTGCACTGTCCGCACCACGGGCAGAACCGGTGTGGAGATGGAGGCCTTAACCGGTGTCCAGGTGGCTCTTCTCACCATCTATGACATGTGTAAGGCCGTGGATAAGGGCATGGAGATGACCGACATCCATCTTTGCCGCAAAAGCGGCGGAAAAAGCGGCGATTTTGTGAGAAAGGCGGAGTGAACCCATGAAAGACCTATACGGACGGGGCATCGACTATCTGCGCGTCTCCATCACCGACCGCTGTAACCTGCGCTGCCGCTACTGTATGCCTGACGGCATCGAATGGCTTCCCATGGATCAGATTCTGACCCTGGAGGAGATCACCGAGGCCTGTCGGCAGGCTGCTGCCCTGGGCATTCGGAAAATCAAGGTCACCGGCGGTGAGCCTCTGGTACGAAAGGGCTGTGCAGAGCTCATCGGGATGTTACACGCGTTGCCCGGCATCGAACAGGTGACACTGACCACCAACGGCGTACTGCTTCCCGACTGCGCAGATGCGCTCTGCCGTCAGGGTCTCCATGCCGTCAACATCAGCCTGGATACCCTGGATCCGGAAAAATATGCTGCCATCACCGGCTTTGCCGGGCTTTCCAGGGTACTGGAGGGCATACATGCCATGGAGACCCGCGGCATCCCGGTCAAAATCAACGCCGTGCTGCAGCGGGGCATCAACGACATGGAATGCATCGGCTTAGCCGAGTTAGCTAAGACTCACTCTCTGAACGTCCGCTTCATTGAGCTCATGCCCATCGGCCACGGAAAAGAGGGGGAGCCTGTCTCGAACCCGGAGGTACTAAAGCGGCTGAAAAACCATTATGGAGCGGAGCACGTCACGCCGGATCCCCGCATCCACGGCAACGGCCCGGCTCGCTACTATCACATCGACGGATTCCAGGGGAGCATCGGCTTTATCAGTGCCATCCATGGAAAATTCTGTCAGAGCTGTAACCGCATCCGTCTGACCGCCACCGGCCAGCTCAAGCCCTGCCTCTGCTACGGAGATCGCATCTCTATAAAAGACGCCCTCCGGAACGGAAGTCCCGAGGACGTAAAGGAACGGATTCGCCAGGCCATCCTGCAGAAGCCTGCCGCGCATTGTTTTGAAGATGTACGAACGGTAACGGAACAAAAAGAAATGTCGAAGATCGGCGGGTGAATCCCGTCCGATCCTCGACATTTTTTATCTCAGCACCATCACATCCGCAGGATCCACCCGAAGCCAGAGGGAGCCTTGCGGGTCTTCTTTTTCGCAAAACTCCTTCCAGAATTCCTTGGTGGTCTCCACCCGAATCCGATTAAAATGATTTTTCCGGCTCTCCTCGGAGCTATCCGCATGCTCCGGCCTTACCATGAGCACCGTGGAAAATACGTCGTCGATGACCTTCTCGATCTGACAGCGGAAGGTATTCTCCGACTTCTCTGCCGCTTCTTTTGCATGCACCGGATAAATATAGTGACTGCGGACACCCACATAGTGGACCTCCGACGCATGTTCGCTGCTATAAGTCAGGGTCTCGCCCCAGTCCTCTACATAGACGCGCCCAGGCAGTTCTCCACCGGCCGCTTCTTCTATCCGGGCCCGGGCGAAATTCTTACAGCCGGACAGCAGGGCCGCCGCTCTGGACTCCGGCGCTTCGAAGAGCTGCTTTACCGGAATCACCGGACTGGAGGAGCCGCGCTCCATGACGCAGACCCGATCGCAGATACGGTAAACCTC
>CAVKIR010000059.1:3831-7501 GCA_963656395.1 Prevotella sp. CAG:279 | reverse complement strand
CTGGTACCGAGATGTGTATGCCAGGTGATAACGTAGAGATGACCATCGAGCTGATCCATCCGATCGCTATGGAGCAGGGTCTTACATTCGCTATCCGTGAGGGTGGCCGTACAGTAGGATCCGGACGTGTTGCTTCTATCGTAGAGTAATTAGTAAATTAGGAAAAAGGGTTCCAAGCTAAAGCTTGGGACCTTTTTTTAAAGGAAAACCGCACCAGAGAAAGAGCTGGAGTTAGCTGAGTTGAATCACAGAGGAGAAAGAATGAAAATAAGAAGAGCGAAAGCGACAGATTTAGACAGCATCGAGAAGATCTATGAATTTATTCATGATGACGAAGAAAAAGGCTTGATTACGGTCGGGTGGATACGGAATGTATATCCGACCAGAAAGACAGCGGAGGATGCATTGAAGCGCGGAGATCTCTTCGTCATGACAGAGGAGCAGACTGTCGTAGCTGCAGCGGTTATCAACCAGATCCAGGTGGAAGAATATCGCTATGCTGCGTGGAAGCATCCAGCGGCGGATGACGAGGTCATGGTGCTGCATGGACTTGTGGTCGATCCGCATCAGAAGAGCAAAGGCTGTGGCAAGGCCTTCGTCGCATACTATGAAAGCTATGCAAGGGAACATGGCTGTAAGGTGCTGCGTATGGATACGAATGCGCGCAATACAAGAGCGAGAGGCTTATACAAGCATCTGGGTTATGAAGAGGTAGGTATTGTACCCTGCGTCTTCAATGGAATTCCGAATGTGCAGCTGGTATGCCTCGAGAAATATCTGGGCGAGGAGGTATCGCATGAGCTATTATGACAGAGCTTTGGAGATGAAGGAGGAACTGGTGGCGAACCGCCGTTATCTCCATGAGAATGCGGAGGTCGGATTGACACTTCCGAAGACGAGAGCGTTCATCGAGCAAAAACTGAGAGAATACGGCATTGAACCCAAGCGCTGCGGCGAGGGTGTGGCCGGATGTATCGGAAAGGGCGGAAAGGTACTGCTTCTGCGAGCGGATATGGATGCATTGGCCATGCCGGAGGAGAGTGGGCTTCCCTTCGCCTCCAAGGATCCGAACGCAGCCCACTGCTGCGGACACGATATGCATGCTACTATGCTTCTGGGCGCGGCGAAGATGCTGAAGGAGCACGAAAATGAGCTGAAAGGAACCGTCAAGCTGATGTTCCAGCCCGGCGAGGAGAATCTGACCGGCAGCCTGAATATGCTGGAGGGCGGCATCCTGGAGAATCCGAAGGTGGATGCGGCTCTCGCCTATCATGTGGGACCGGGGCAGCTTCCCATCGGCATGTTCATGTATAATTACAATTCGACGATGATGTTCTCCAACAACGATCTGCATATCAAGGTAAAGGGAAAAGGCGGCCACGGCGCGCTTCCCCAGAATTGTGTGGATCCCATCAGCATCGGCGCCAGAATCATTATCGCGTTGCAGGAAATTATTTCCAGGGAAATGGATCCCCATGACGCCTGCGTCATCACAGTAGGAAGCTTCCATGCAGGTACAGCCCTGAATGTAATCCCCGAGGAGGCGGTGATGAGCGGAACCCTCCGGGCAGATACGAAGGAAGCTCAGCAGAAGCTGATGAAGCGGGTAAAAGAGGTGGCGGAGGCCACTGCAAAGGTATACGGAGCTGAGGCTGAGGTGGAGGTGAGTGCAGGCGGACCGCCTCTCATCTGTGATCCGGAGACGACGAAGGAATTTGTGAAGTATATGCGGGAGCTGAAGCTTCCGGAGACCATGGAATACCCGGATATCTCCGCCAGCGCATCGGAGGATTTTGCCCTGATCGCGGAGAAGGTACCGTCGACCTTTATGTACCTGTCTGCAGGCTTCTTAGATGAGCGGGGTGCAGCCTCCGCCCATAACCCGAAGGTACAGTTTAATGAAGAGGTGCTGCCGAGGGGCGCAGCCTATCTGGCTCATGGCGCTGTGCGCTGGCTGGAAGAACACGCATAGGAAAGGAACGGGTGAGGGAGTATGTCGAAGAAAATGAAAGAGCAGGATCCGGAAAAACTGACTCACGGCCATGTATTTGCCTACGGCATGGGAGCTTTACCGGCCAATATGACCACGCAGCTGCGAAGCAGCTACCAGCTGTCCTTTATGACAGATATCGCAAAAATCAATCCGGCCATTGCCGGAGCACTGATGACCATTATGGTTATCTGGGATGCCATCAACGATCCGATTATCGCCATTATGGCAGACCATACGAACACAAAGCGCATGGGTAAATACCGTCCGTGGATGTTCTGGGGCAGCATTCTTCTGGGCATCATCACGGTTCTGTGTTTTATCAATCCGGGCTTTAGCAGCGGCTTGAATGTCGGATATTTCTTTCTGGTTATGTTTATCTATTGCTGGGTGCAGACTATGTTTATGGTATCCTGGCAGGCGCTCAACAGTGTGATGAGTGCCGACCCGCATCAGCGAAACCGTCTGCTGACCTACCGGCAGCTCTTCGGAACCGGCAGCGCCATCCTGGTTTCCATTCTGGTTATGCCCGTCGTCAATGGTGCAGCGACGGAGGCCAAGGGCTGGATGATCATCGCAGGAATCGTAGCTGTCTGTGATGTCGTCGGCGGTCTGGTCTGCTGTGCGGGTGTCCGGAAGAAGGATTACTATAACAGTCTGCCTGAGCCGGATCATTTTAATCTGAAGGAACAGCTGCATATCGTCGTACGTAATAAGCCGCTGCTGCTGGCTGCAGGTGCGTACGGAACCCTGTTCCTGATGATGAATACCATCAACGCAGCGAATATCTATTTCTACCGGATTGCCCTGGGAAGTACCGACATTATCGCACTTTCCGGTGTGGTCAGCCTGGTATTCTCCATCGGCGTCATTCCCTTTGTGCCGGGTATCCTGAAGAAAATGGAGAAGCGTACCATGGCTATGATCGGTCTGGCCATCTACCTGATTCAGCCCATCGGGTATCTCTTCATGAGAGGCACCCTGCTGGCTGAGAGCTATCAGTATGATTCCCGCATACTGATCATCTTTCTGGTACTGACCTCCTTCGGCGCCTTCGGCAATATCGTGGCAAATATAGCGATAGTCGCATTTATCATGGATGTGGCAGACTACACCGAGTGGAAGTTCCATACCGCCCAGGCTGCGTTCGTGAACAGTGCTGTTACCCTGCTTAAGAAGCTGAGCGGTTCCATCTCCACCCTGGTCGTAGGTGTCGCTCTGGCAGCGGTAGGTTATGTAAACTACAATGTCGTTACCCCGCAGCTGAGAGCAATGGTCGTCGATATCTGTATCTGGCCGCTGCTGGTCATGGGCGTTCTCTGCTTCATCATGCTGAAGGCCTATCCGCTGCACGGCGCGTTCAACACGAAGATGCGTGCAGACCTGAAGGAGCGCCGGGCGAAATAGCAGTTGCGTTTTCCTAATTTAGAGCAAGACAGTTAGAAACGAGAAAGCAGCAGGGCTTCCGGCATTTGCCGAAAGCCCTGCTGCTTTTATGATGAGTTGTATCCAGTGAATGAAATGGTCAAAATCAGATACGAGCTACGCCGCTCTTTCGGGCAGCCTCCGCGACAGCCTCCGCCACGCGATCCTTCAGTCTGGAATCAAAGGCTGCCGGCAGAATGTAGTCTGCATTCAGCTCTTCGTCGGATACCAGAGAAGCGATGGCGCGTGCTGCAG
>CAVKIR010000059.1:0-3821 GCA_963656395.1 Prevotella sp. CAG:279 | reverse complement strand
GTGCTGCAGCGACCTTCATCTCGTCGTTGATATCGGAAGCACGTACATCCAGAGCACCGCGGAAGATACCCGGGAAGGCCAGGACATTATTGACCTGGTTCGGGAAATCGCTGCGGCCGGTGGATACGACAGCTGCGCCGGCTGCCTTTGCCTCATCCGGGAAGATCTCCGGTGTCGGGTTCGCACATGCGAAGATAATAGCGTCCTTTGCCATGGTAGCGACCATTTCCCTGGTCAGTACGCCCGGGGCGGACACGCCGATGAATACGTCAGCGCCCTTGATGACCTCAGCCAGGGTACCGGCCTCCTTCTTGCGGTTGGTGACAGCGGCGATCTCCTCCTTGATGGGGTTCAGTCCCTCGCGGCCCTCATAGATAGCGCCCTTGCGGTCAGTCATGATGACATTTTTCAGACCCATGCTCATCATCAGCTTGATGATAGCGATGCCGGCTGCGCCTGCACCGGAGGTGACGATCTTCACGTCCTCGATCTTCTTGCCGACGAGCTTCAGAGCATTCATCAGGCCGGCAAGCGTAATCACGGCGGTGCCGTGCTGGTCGTCATGGAAGATCGGAATATCGCAGCGTTCCTTCAGCTTCTGCTCGATCTCGAAGCAGCGGGGTGCGGAGATGTCCTCCAGGTTGACGCCGCCGAAGGAGCCGGCCAGGAGAGCGATGGTATTCACGATATCGTCTACATCCTTGCTGCGCACGCAGAGGGGAATGGCATCAACTCCGCCGAAGGCCTTGAACAGCACGCATTTGCCTTCCATAACCGGCATGCCGGCTTCCGGTCCGATATCGCCCAGACCCAGGACTGCGGTACCGTCGGTCACGACAGCTACGGTGTTCCAGCGGCGGGTCAGCTCATAGCTTTTATTTACATCCTTCTGAATCTCCAGACAGGGCTGTGCGACGCCCGGTGTATAAGCCAGGGACAGAGCCTCCTTGCTGTCCACAGCGGCGCGGGGCGTTACCTCCAGCTTGCCCTTCCATTCATAGTGTAATTTCAGTGATTCTGCAGCGTAATCCATGATACATTCTCCTTTTCTCGGACATAACGACATTGTATTTTTTGCGGTACAATCATTGCTACCCGTATGATAGCGCTTCTTTACAAAAAAGTAAAATACAGATATAATAAGTTGTTATAGGAAAAAACTATAATTGGAAATCGATTAGAAGGAGCTTCATACTATGACCATTGCCAAATTGCAGCAGTTTCTGGCAGTCTGCCAGTTTCAGAGCGTAAGCCGGGCAGCAGAATCTCTGCATATTTCCCAGCCTTCTGTCTCCGGTACCATCCGGGATCTGGAGAGCGAATTTCATGTAAATCTGTTCCGCCACGAGGGAAGGCGGCTGGTTCTGACGGCGGAGGGGAGTTTCCTGCAGGAGCGCGCTAAGAAGCTGATCCGGCAGTTTGACGAGCTGTCGTGGCAGATGGAAGACCTGGGCAATCAGAAGAACCGGTTTCGCATCGGAATCCCGCCCATGGCCGGCACCATCTTTTTCCCGCAGCTATATAAGGCATTTATAAAGGAATATCCCGAAATCAGTCTGTCCATCACGGAGTGCGGCTCCGTGCATGCGGAAAAGCTTCTGGAGAAGGGAGAATTGGATCTCATCATGGCTACGCTTCCGGGGGAACCGTCGCCGGACTTCTCCTGTCAGAAGCTGGCGCGGACGGAGCTGATGCTGGCGGTCAGCCCGAGTCATCGTCTGGCCGAGACCCGCTCCATCGATGTCACGATGCTGGCGGAGGAGCCGTTGGTGCTTTTCGGGACGGATACGGCTCCGTCCAATGCGGTCTTGTCTCTCTTTGAAAAGAAGCAGCTGCGGCCGAATGTATTGCTCTATTCCAGTCAGCTCAGCATGATTAAGCAGTTTATCTCGGACGGCACCGCGGCGGCCTTTCTGCTGGATGCCCTGGTGCATCGGGAGCCGGATCTGGTGGCGATTCCATTTTCCACACCGGTTTATTTTGATACAGTCCTATTGTGGAAAAAGGATCAATATCTGTATAATGATGTGGAAAAGTTCCTGCGCTTTGCGAAACACTTCCAATTCCAGGGGATAGAGAAGAGAGGGAATCATTTATTATGAAGTTCAGATTACACAGCGAATATCAGCCCACCGGCGACCAGCCCCAGGCTATTGCGAAGCTGGTAGAGGGATTTCGGGAAGGCAATCAGGCGCAGACGCTGTTGGGCGTGACCGGTTCCGGCAAGACCTTTACCATGGCAAATGTGATACAGGCGTTAAATAAGCCGACTCTGGTGATTGCCCACAATAAGACGCTGGCTGCGCAGCTTTACGGTGAGTTCAAAGAATTTTTCCCGGAAAATGCGGTGGAATACTTTGTCTCCTACTATGATTATTACCAGCCGGAGGCCTATGTGCCTTCGACGGATACCTATATTGCCAAGGATTCTTCGATCAATGACGAGATCGACAAGCTTCGTCTGTCGGCCACGGCGGCGCTGATCGAGCGGCGGGATGTGATCATTGTATCCAGTGTATCCTGCATCTATGGCCTGGGTGAGCCGGAGAACTTCGAGAAGATGATGGTTTCCCTGCGGCCCGGCATGGAGAAGGATCGCGACGAGGTACTGCGGCAGCTGGTGGATATCCAGTACGAGCGCAATGACATGGACTTTAAGCGCGGTACCTTCCGGGTGCGGGGCGATGTGGTGGAGATCATTCCGGCCAATGAGTCCGAGCTGGCGGTTCGCGTGGAGTTCTTCGGAGATGAGATTGACCGGATTAGACAGATCGACGTCCTGACCGGTGAGATAAAAGGGGAGCTTGAGCATGTGGCGATCTTCCCGGCCTCCCATTACGTCGTGCCCATGGAGCAAATCAAAAGGGCGGCGGCGGATATCGAGAAGGAGCTGGAGGAGAGGGTGCGTTACTTCAAGAGCGAGGACAAGCTTCTGGAGGCGCAGCGTATCGCGGAGCGGACGAATTTCGATATCGAGATGCTGAAGGAGACCGGTTTCTGTTCCGGTATCGAGAACTATTCGAGACATCTGACCGGCGCTGCTCCGGGGACACCGCCGAGTACCCTGATGGACTATTTCCCGGATGATTTTCTGATTATCATAGACGAGTCCCATAAGACGGTACCCCAGATCCGCGGCATGTACGCGGGAGATCACTCCCGGAAGACGACGCTGGTGGATTACGGCTTTCGCCTCCCCTCAGCGATGGATAACCGACCGTTGAATTTCGGGGAATTTGAGAGTAAAATAGACCAAATCCTGTTCGTCTCGGCGACGCCGGGCGAGTACGAGGCCGATCATGAGATGCTGCGGGCCGAGCAGATCATCCGACCGACGGGACTTCTGGATCCGTCCGTGGAGATTCGGCCGGTGGAGGGTCAGATCGACGACCTGGTAGGTGAGGTCCATAAGGAGGTGGCAGCAGGCCACAAGATCCTGATTACCACCCTGACCAAGCGTATGGCCGAGGACCTGACCGATTACATGCGGGAGCTGGGTATCCGGGTGAAATACCTGCATTCCGATATCGACACCCTGGAGCGCACCCAGATTATCCGGGATATGCGTCTGGATGTCTTTGATGTGTTAGTCGGCATTAACCTGCTCCGTGAGGGCCTGGACATTCCGGAGATTACTCTGGTGGCGATTCTGGATGCGGATAAAGAAGGCTTCCTTCGTTCGGAGGTTTCGCTGATTCAGACCATCGGCCGTGCGGCGCGAAATTCCGAGGGACATGTCATCATGTACGCGGACACCATTACCGATTCCATGCGGCTGGCCATCGACGAGACCGAGCGGAGGCGTACGCTGCAGGAGGCAT
>CAVKIR010000058.1:0-7711 GCA_963656395.1 Prevotella sp. CAG:279 | reverse complement strand
GTTCTTAGCCATCTCACGGATTGCGTCGTTGATCACGTCTGTCTCAACGTCTACCAGAACACCGATCTTTCCGCCTGCATGGATGTAGGAAGCAACGAAACCGTTCTCCTCCTCTACCTGTGCGAAACGACGGATGTTCATGTTCTCGCCGATGACAGCGATCTGGGAAGCGAGTGCCTCCTTCACGGTCAGAGACGGATCCTTCTCCCACTTCTCTGCCAGGAAACCATCGATATCGGCAGCGGTAGTCTTTACAGCCTGTGCTGCTACGTCTGCTACGTAGGACTGGAACTTCTCGTTCTTTGCCACGAAGTCGGTCTCAGCATTTACCTCTACAACGACAGCCTTGTGATCGTCGTTGATCAGGCAGGTATCTACGATACCCTCAGCTGCGATACGGCCTGCCTTCTTCTGTGCGCTTGCAAGGCCTTTTTCTCTCAGCCAGTCAACAGCTGCATCCATGTTGCCCTCGGTAGCAGTCAGGGCCTTCTTGCAGTCCATCATGCCGGCGCCGGTCATCTCTCTTAACTCTTTTACCATTCCTGCTGTGATTGCCATTTCTAATCCCTCCAAATTTTCCAATCGCGGCTTAAGCCTCTACAGTCTCTTCCTCTGCTGCTTCCTCTGCAACTTCCTCAGCTGCACCCTGGTTTGCCTCAACAACAGCATCTGCCATCTTGGAAACGATCAGCTTTACGGCTCTGATAGCGTCATCATTGCCCGGGATTACATAATCCAGCTCCTCCGGATCGCAGTTGGTATCTGCAATTCCGATCAGCGGAATGCCCAGTGTATGTGCTTCCTGTACGCAGATTCTCTCCTTCTTCGGATCTACTACGAAGATCGCATCCGGGATATGCTTCATATCCTTGATGCCGCCAAGGTTCTTCTCCAGCTTCTCCCACTCTTTCTTCAGTGCGATAACTTCCTTCTTCGGCAGTACATCAAAGGTTCCGTCCTCAGACATCTTCTCGATAGCCTTCAGGCGTGCGATTCTGCTCTGGATGGTCTTGAAGTTGGTCAGCATGCCGCCGAGCCAACGCTCATTTACATAATACATACCGCAGCGCTCTGCCTCAACCTTGATCGCATCCTGCGCCTGCTTCTTTGTACCTACGAAGAGGATCTTGCCACCCTCTGCAGCGATATCAAAGACTGCCTTGTAAGCGTCGTCTACCATTCCTACAGACTTCTGCAGGTCGATGATGTAGATGCCGTTACGCTCTGTATAGATGTAGGGAGCCATCTTGGGGTTCCAGCGTCTTGTCTGATGTCCGAAATGAACACCTGCTTCCAGTAACTGCTTCATTGAAATTACACTCATGTTTCTTTCCTCCGTTTGGTTGTTCTTCCGCGAGTTTCTTCACCGTGAAATACCGGCTCTCTTGCGTTCCAGGCACCTTTCCCGGTTCCGCCCGCGTGTTTTTTCATTAACTTCGAAAGTATAGCATAAGAAAAGGGCTTTGACAAGCCCCTTTCTCTCAATTATTCACTGTGTTCATAATTGAGATTCACAGATTCATGAAAATTCGCTTCGCGAATGGAATCTGCTCACCCCTGAATCACGCTTTAACCCGCCAGCCAGTTATAGAGCTCCTCATACTTCTTCGCAGAGCTGTTCCAGGAGAAGTCTGCCGCCATGCCCCGGTCGATGATTTTATTCCATTCCCGCTTCTTATCGTAGTAGATGTGCTCCGCATAGCGGACGGTATGCATCATCTCATGGGCGTTATAATTCGTGAAGCTGAAGCCGGTTCCCTTGCTCTCATACTCGTTATAAGGCTCTACCGTATCCTTCAGGCCGCCGGTCTCCCGGACAATGGGCACGGTGCCGTAACGGAGACTCATGAGCTGGCTTAAGCCGCAGGGCTCAAACTGGGACGGCATCAGGAAGGCGTCGCAGGAACCGTATACCTTGTGGGACATGGCCTCGGAATAGAAGATATTCGCGGAAACCTTGCCCTGGTACTTCCATGCGAAATGACGGAACATATTCTCGTAGCGCTCCTCGCCGGTACCCAGAACCACGAACTGTACCTCGTCCTGGCAAAGCTCATCCATCACATAGGCGATCAAATCGAAGCCCTTCTGATCTGTCAGACGGGATACGATACCAATCATCATCTTCTTCGGATCCACGTTAAGCCCCAGCTCCTGCTGCAGCGCGGTCTTGTTCTTTACCTTCTCCTTGCGGAAGTTGACGGCGTTATAATTATGTACCAGATACTTGTCTGTCTCCGGATTATACTCGTTATAATCGATACCATTGACGATGCCGCGCAGGGAATTGGCCCGGGCGCGCATCAGGCCGTCCAGATGCTCACCGTAGTACGGCATCTTGATCTCCTCCGCATAGGTGTCGCTTACGGTCGTCACGGCATCGGCATAGACGATGCCGCCCTTCAGATAGTTTGCATCTCCGTAGGCCTCCAGCTTATCCGGTGTGAAATAGGAAGCATCCAGTCCGGTGATATCCTTCACGACCTTCATATCCCAGATACCCTGGAACTTCAGGTTATGGATGGTCATCACCGTCTTGATTCCCTGGAAGAAGGGATTATCCTGGAAGGAATCATTTAAAAATACGGGCACCAACCCCGTCTGCCAGTCATGGCAATGGATGATGTTCGGACGGAAGTCCAAAGACGGCAAAGCGGAAATCGCAGCCTTGGAGAAAAATGCGAACTTCTCGATATCCTCGTAGATATTTCCATAGGGCTTCGGTCCGGCAAAATAATACTCATTATCAATAAAGTAGAACTTCACGCCCTCGTATTCCATCTCCAGAATTCCCACATACTGACTGCGCCAGGCCAGATTCATATAGAAATGAGTCACATACTTCATCTGATCCTTCCATTCCTGGCGGATGCACATATAGTTTGGAATCATGACACGTATATCATACTCTTCTTTATCAAAGTATTTCGGCAGCGATCCGACTACGTCTGCCAAACCTCCCGTTTTGATAAAGGGAACCGCCTCTGAAGCGACAAATAAAATCTTTTTCACTGCATTTCCTCCCAAGCTTTTTTAATTCATTATATCCATTATAACGCATTTGCAGTGTATTTAAAAGTATAATTTGTGCATTTTTTACATTCCGAGTCCGTCAGGAAACCTTCTTTTTATTTTCAAGGCGGATTCGGTCCGAAATCAGCGCAATAAATTCGGAATTCGTAGGTTTCCCTTTTCCTTCACTGACGGTATATCCGAACAGCGCGTCGATCGTGTCGATCCTTCCTCTGCTCCAGGCCACCTCGATGGCATGCCGGATGGCACGCTCCACACGGCTGGGCGTGGTCTGATATCGCTTTGCGATGGCTGGATACAGCACCTTGGTCACTGCTCCCAGCATCTCCGTATCCTGAACCGATAAAACAATCGCCTCCCGCAGATATTGGTATCCCTTGATATGAGCCGGCACGCCGACTTCATGAATCAGATTCGTGACAGCATTCTCCAGATCATAGGTCTCAAAGCGCTGCTCTGCTTCCCGGCCTTCCCTGAAATCCATTTGTTTTTTCAGTCGCTCTCCATAGCTTTGAAAGCTTCGCAGGCGTCCCAGAAGCATGTCGTTGTGAAATGGCTTCAGAATGTAATAGCTTGCCCCGAGTGCGAATGCATCCTCCATAACCTGTTCCAGACCGACGGCCGAAAGAACAATGATGGTGGGCATTTTCTGAATGGATTTGTCCTGCCGAAGCTTTTCCATGACACACAGACCGTCCAGCTTCGGCATGATCAGATCCAGAAGCAGTACATCCGGTGCACTTTTGCGGATCAGCTCCAATGCCTCCTCTCCGTCGGCCGCTGTTCCGGCCAGCTCCATGCTGCTTTCCGAGCGAATCAGCATGCTCAAGCGTTCTACGATCTGCCGATTGTCGTCAGCAATTGCTACCCTAAGTTTCTCCATAAGAATTTCCCCCGTTTTCCCTATATCGCTATAGATTTATGATAGCTTTATTATACCCATTTTTTCCCACTTTCTGCAATTTCTATCGTTCACCATTTTCAGACAACGGAGGACATTTTTCGACAAGAAAAGGCGGAAACTTATTCCGTTTCCGCCTTTTTTTCCTCTGCCAGCTTCTTCATTTCCGAAGCATTTTTCAGTACTGTATCTGTAATTTCCGCACCGCCCAGAATGCGGGCAAGCTCTTCGATGCTTTCCGCTTCGGTAAGACGGCGAATCTCTGTCCGGGTGCCGTTCTCTGTCACCTGCTTTTCGATGCGAAAATGGCTGTCGGCCATCGCCGCAATCTGCGCCAGATGGGTGATACAGATTACCTGCCTTGCCCGTCCGATCAGCATCATTTTCTCCGATACCTTCTGCGCCGTACGTCCGCTGATGCCCACATCGATTTCATCGAAAATCACGGTCTCAATCTGATCCTTATCCGCCAGAACCGTCTTAATGGCCAGCATAACACGGGACAGCTCACCGCCCGAAGCGATCCTTGCCAACGGGCGCAGGGGCTCACCGGGATTCGTCGATATGACAAATTCGACATCGTCAAAGCCGTTCGCCGTATAGGCGGGAAGCCGTGTGAAGCTCAGTTCGAATTCCACATTCAGAAAATTCAGATCCACCAGATGCGCCCGGATCCTCTGACACAATGTCTCTGCGTAACGCCTCCGAATGGCGCTTGCATCTTCGCAAAGTACTTCCAGTTCCTGCTTTTTTCCCTCTATCGCCTTGTTCAGGCGTTCCAGATAGGCATCATAATCCCGCAGGGTCGCCAGCCGTTCCTGCTGCTTCCGGTCGTATTCCAGCACAGCATCCAGCGTCCTTCCATACTTGGATTTCAGATGATTCAGGATATTCAGGCGCTCCTCCACCTGTTCAAATTCTTCGCCGGCAAATTCCAGGGAGGATACATAATCCGACAGCTCACGATTGAAGTCATTTAACAGGCTGTCGATATCGGAAAGCTGACTTTCCAGGCCTTCCAGACCTTCATCCAGATTCCGGACACTCTGCAGCTCCCTAAGGGCTCGCCCGATGAAGCCTCCTGCTCCCTCTTCTTCATATCCGGTCAGACCGTAGGCCGTTCCGGCAGCCTCCATCAGCCGCTTCGCGTTCGTCATCTTCCGGTAGCGCTGCTCCAGCTCCTCATCCTCTCCGGGCGTCGGTTCCGCATCTTCTATCTCCTTTGTCTCGAACTCCAGAAGAGACAGCTCCCGCATACGGCTTTCCTCGTCAAGCAGCGCATGCTCCTGTTCATCTTCCAGTTTTTTCCATTCCAGGTAGAGAGCCGCCAGCTTTTCTTTTACCGGCTCCAGCTCTTCCTTCGCATATTCATCCAGAATCTCCAGATGCTTTTTCTTCTGCAGTAAAGACTGGTGTTCGTGCTGCCCGTGTATATCGATGAGCAGGGACGCCGTCTCGCGAAGCTGGCTTAAGGTAACGGTCTCGCCGTTGATCTTATTGATGCTCTTGCCGTTCATGATTTTCCTGGACAGAATCACCTGATCCTCCTCCGGAACGACCTGGAGCTCCAGAAGGCGGCTTTTCAGCCGTTCACTCGTTACGGAAAAGACCAGCTCTGCCAATCCAAAGTCCGCTCCCGGACGCACCAGATCCTTTGCAGCCTTGCCGCCCAGCGCCAGGCTCACCGAACCGATGACAATGGACTTTCCGGCTCCGGTCTCACCGGTCAGAATATTCAACCCTTCCGTAAAATCAATCTCCGCCTCACGAATCAAAGCCAGATTTTTCACATGCAGATGTTCTAACATAGTCTTCCTTTCGTCCTAACCTCTGATTGCTTTTCTCAGCTTTTCCATCACAATCATGGTATCATCTACACTGCGTACCGCACAGAAAATGGTATCGTCTCCGGCGATACAGCCCACGATCTCCTGCCAATGCAGTGCATCCAGGGCTGCGGCAGCTGCCATAGCCATACCCGGCACGGTCTTCACCACCAGAATATTCTGGGCCATCTCCATGGATAGAAAGCTGTCACGGAGGATTCCGATATACTTATCACCCATATGGCCGCTGCTGCCGGACATCACCACATAACGCTGCCGTCCGTTCACCGCCATCTTGGTCAGCTTCAGTTCGCGGATATCTCTGGATACCGTCGCCTGGGTGACCCGAAAGCCTGCGTCATTCAGGCGCGTCGCCAGCTCCTCCTGGGTCTCAATGGCATACTCATGAATCAACTCAATAATCTTCGCATGCCTTTCCATCTTCATATCGTCGTTCCTCCTAGTTGCCGCGCATCTTTTCACGCAGGACCTCCAGAAAGCTGACCCTGCTGATCTTCAGTATATTGACGGTCTTATCCGACTTCTGTATCTTCACATAATCGCCTGTGGCCACCGGCACCTGCACCTCGCCGTCGAAGCTCACAAAGGATTCTTCTCTTAGGTTTCTTCTCCCGGCTCCGGTCCGTATCGTAACCCGATCGCTGCCGGAGAGCACGATGCTCCTGGCTGTCAATGTATGGGGGCAGATGGGCGTCACCACAATCATGCTGGCCATGGGCGATACGATGGGGCCGCCCGCCGACAGACTGTAGCCCGTGGATCCGGTCGGCGTGGATACGATCATGCCGTCCGCGGAATATCGATTCAGCGGTTCCCCATTGACCGAAATCTCATAGTCAATGATCCGAAGTGCCCCTGCCCGGTTCACGACGATATCATTGAGAGCCAGATTTCTCACCGGCTTCTTCCCCTGCCGATATACCGTTCCCTCCAGAAGCATACGAGGCTCAATAGTATAATGATCGAGAAGCAGGCTGTCCAGAGCCTCCGTCACACCCGTCTTCTCAATCTCTGCCAGAAACCCCAGATTGCCGAGATTCACGCCCAGAAGCGGGATCTTACAGTCCACAGTATCCCGGGCTGCCTGAATCAGGGTTCCGTCCCCGCCCAGCACCAGGATACACTCGGTTCCGGCCGGAATCAGGGAGGCATCCGTATAGAGATAGTCGCCTGTCTTTTCTGTCTTCTCTTTCTTTTGAAATTCCCGTACTGTACATTCACGGCCCCGGGCCTTCAGGTAGTCGTAGATCTGCCGGGTGGTCTGAAGTTCCTTGTCTTTTTCTGTATTGGTAATTACATAAAATCGGTTCATCTGTCTCTTCCCCGGCTTTCCTACTTTCCGTCCAGTGTTCCGTGGGCTTCTTCTACCACCTGCTCCGGATCCACTGCCTCCGGAAGGTGGCTCTTAAGCTGCTCCCGGGTCGGCAGCTCCGCCGCCTCCCGAGCGGTCTTCTGCAGCCATACCAGATACTCGATGTTGCCCTCCGGTCCCTTGATGGGAGAAAATTCCAATGCCAGAATGTCAAAGCCGATGGACCAGGCATAGCCGAGCACCATCCAAATGACTTCCAGATGGGTGCTCTTTTCCCTTACCACGCCCTTCTTGCCGACCTTTTCCCGGCCTGCCTCGAACTGGGGCTTGATCAGTGCCACCACCTGGCCGTCCGGAGTCAGAAGCTCTCTTACCGGCAGCAGAACCTTGGTCAGGGAAATGAACGCTACATCGATGGATGCAAACCCCGGCCGATCGTCGATCTGATCCGGTGTCAGATAGCGGATGTTCGTCTTCTCCATGCAGACCACCCGCGGATCGCTCCGAAGCTTCCAATCCAGCTGGTTCGTCCCCACGTCCACCGCATAGACCTTTACGGCGCCGTTTTGCAGCATGCAGTCAGTGAAGCCGCCGGTAGAGGAGCCCACATCCATGCAG
>CAVKIR010000057.1:0-7731 GCA_963656395.1 Prevotella sp. CAG:279 | reverse complement strand
ATAAAGCTGATAATCCGCATTATCGATATCCGGAAGGATAAATTCCTGATACCCGTCCGCGGCATAGGCCATAATCGTATATCGCATTCTGCTTCCCCTCTATTGCACCGCTTCCCATCCTCCGTAGGTTCGAATGCGAAAACGGTAATTCCCCAGATAAATCGTATTCCCTTCCTCTAATAAGATCTGTTCGCCGGAATGCACCACTGCTTTCCCGAACCAGCCCTGCCGAATTCGGGTTCCGTTCGCCGTCCCCAGATCCTGCAGCACCAATATGCCCTGCTGGAGGCTGATCTTGCAATGCATCCGTGAGATCGCTGCATCCCGAAGCACCAGCCGGTTCCCCATATCTCTGCCGATGGTCACGCCGGTGTCCAGATTGTATACAATTCCCAGAAGCGGCTTGGTATCTGGAAATTCCACATAGAGGTAGCGCCCTGCCCTGGCATACTGCGCTGCCTCCTCGCTTCCGATGCCCTCCCGCAGCGCCTTGTCGAGAACGACCTTTTCCAGGAGCTTATAGAGGGTTTTTCGGATCTGCTTTTCCATTTTCTTCCTTTTTCTTAAGGTGATGAACCAATAGACACCCTCGACCAGAAGCAGGAAGGTCAGCCAGGAAATCATGTCACCGACCCCTCCTTCCAGTAATAAGCGTTGAACCGATAGGTCGAGCTTCCGATTCGGATTCGATCCCCGTTGCTTAAGGGAACCGCTCCCTCCAGCTTAAGTCCGTTTACATAAGTCCCGTTCGTGGATCCCAGATCCTGCAGCAGAATCTTATCTCCCCTTCGGTAGATCAGGCAATGCTTTCCGGATACCAGCGGGTCAGCGAGCTCCACCCTTTCTTCTCCCTGACCTCCTCCGGCTCTTCCGATCAGCAGCTCCTGATCCATCCAGCCTTCGATCTCCCGGCCGCTCTCCTCGGATCGAAGCCGTACACAGATTCTTTGAAACTCACTGGTCACATGCTCTCTCGGCTCGACACCGTTCCCCACTATCGTATTGCCATCGTAGGCCACCAGAAGATGGGGCTTTCCGGATATCACATCTCCGACGACTTTGCCGTCCGCCTCCGGATTCACGACGATGTTCTGATTATAATGTACGTCCCGGAAGAGCTGATGCTTCAGGGAGCCTATCAGGTGAATGACCACGACCAGAGTCACAAGCATCACGACAATCAGCATCTCTCTACCCTCTAGTGTAATTGATTGATGGGTGTAAGCTCTCCGTTCTGGTACCGGAATACCTCCCATTCCAGGCCGCTGCCCGCCGGTACGCTGTATTCCTTTATCTCGCCGCCCGGCAGATAGACCTTTACCTTCGCGCCGGAGGAGGACATGGTGCCGGTTTCATTGAAGTCCACGACAGCATAGGTAAATTCCGCTCCGGTATCCGTGACGGTGATGGTCTCCGGACCATAGCCGTTCGTATCATCTACGTCGAGCTGTGCTACCCCGGCCATGGTTCTGTCTCCATAATACACGTGGAAGGATTGTCCGCTCGCGGAGCGACCCTCGATATGGGAATCCAGATCCGCCGGGCTGCTGCCCCAGGTCAGGACGATACGTATCTCGCCCTCAGCCAGCTCCTGAGAGAGAACCACATTCTTGCCGGTGATGGTCTGTCCCTTGATGATATCCAGATCGAGATATTCCGTGATGTAGCCGGCTGCACTGACCTCCGCCGTATAGCTTCCCGCCAATCCGCCGTAGGTATAGCCGCCGTCGGTGCCGCTGGTGAGCTCCTTTAAGACCTCGCCGCTCTTCTGCCCCCTCTTTCGGATCTTCAGGGTAGCCCGGATACCTGTTCCCTTCACGGCATCCTGCACATAGCCGCCGGTCTTACCCTCGACCTGATCCTCGTCCTCGTCCTCTGTATTCGAGCGGTTCAGAGGCTCCAGGGCATTCCATGCCGTCTCCGACACGATATTGCCGGAGGCGTCGGTCTGTACCGTGATGCGGCATTTCTTATATTCTGCAGAGACATAGTATTTGCCGCTGGTCTCATCCTGATAGAACTTCGTCTGATCGCCGAAGAGCTCCAGCAGTTTGTCTTTACTTACCGCGAAATTCTCCCCCTTCATAGAGAAGATTCCGCTCAGGCTCTCGTAGCACACCTGATTCGGCTTCGCCGTGGCCACGGGCATCTCGTCCTTGGTATCCAGCACCTTCTCCTTGTCGAGGTCATAGTAGATTCCGTAGAAGCCCGCGCTCCGGTAAGAAAGATAGAGCTTCTCCCCCTGCTTCTGCACGGAGGTGGGGGTTCCGAAATCCCGATAATATTCCGTATAAGTATAGGAAGCGACGCGGTCAAAGACGGTATTCTCCACCGCTGCGTCCTCGGAGGCCGCGGCGATCTCGGCATCGCTTAAGAGCTTGGCCGCCTCTCCGCCGCCCACGCTTCCGATGAGGGTCTTCAGCTCGCTGTCCCGCTCCCGGAGGGCATCCGATGCAGCAGCCTCCAGACCTCTGGCAATGACGGCGCCCGCATGATCGTAATCGCCCTGGGAGAGATAGAGGGTCGCCAGGTTCAGATAGGCCTTGTCCTTCTTCGCATTGATCTGAATGGCAGACTCGTAGCCTGCGATGGCATTCGTATAATCTCCGGCCGTATAATAGGCATTTGCCGACTTGAGCGCTGCCTTGTAGCGTTCCTCCTTCACTCCCGAGAAAATCAATATCCCGATCAGCACTGCGACGGTCAATGCCGCCACGATACCGGCTGCCGCCAGAAATCGAAACCGAAATCCTTTTCGTTCCTCCATATACCCCTCATCTCCCTAGCCGCATCGGCTATTCCTTCACAAGGCTTAGAATCTCTTCCAGCCTTTCATCCTGTGTATCCGCTCCGGAAGCCGTATAGAGCTTCTCTGCCTTCTCTGCCAGCTCCCGAGCCCTTGTAAAATCCCGCTCCGCGGGTGCTTTCTTCAGCTGCTGGTTATATCTTAAGATCGCGAGATTCAGATAGATCTCATAGCGATCCGGATAGTCCGCCTGCATCTCGGTCAGAACCTGTATGGCCTTTTCCGGCTTATTTGCCAGATTCCAGGCCGTCATGAGATTCATCCGATCGGTATAATCTGCGCTTCCCGCCTGACAGAGGGCTTCATAATAGCCCGCCGCGATCTCCGCAAAGGCTGCGCTTTCCTCGGTGCCCTCCTCCGCTGTCTGCAGAGCCATCGAGGCCTTGATCCGCGTCTGCTCCTCTTCACTGGCCTCTCCGACCATGCTATCTTCCAGATTTTTCCATTTCCCTTCGTACTGCGTAAGGTAGTCCTCTGTCATGGACTGCATCCTCTGATTCCGATAGAAGAGGACGGCGCAGGCCAATGCGATGAGGCAGACGGCTCCCAGCATACCGAAGAAGACCAGACGCAATGTCAGCTTCTCGGCCTTGGTTTTTTCCTCCCACTCGACGGCCTTTAAAAGCTCCTTCGCACTCTGATATCGCTTCTTTTTCTCCGGATTCGTAAGCTTCGTCACGATCTTCCATAGGTTCCCGGAATAGACGCCGCCCTCCATCATCCTCTGCAATACCATGCCGAGGCTGTAGAGATCGGAGCGCGCATCCACCGCCTCCAGGCGGCATTGCTCCGGAGACGCATAGGGAAGGCTGTAGCCCTTGACCTGACTTTCCTCCCCGGAAAGGGAGACATTGAAGTCGATGAGACAGATGCTGCCCTCCGGCGTGATCATGATATTCCCCGGCTTGATGTCCAGATGCAAAACCCCGTGGCTGTGGAGATAGCAGAGCACCTCCGCCAGCTGGTGAAGCCAGAGCAATACTGTCTCCTGTGGGAAGACATAGCCCTGATCGAGATAATACTGCAGATCGTGACCGTCGATATATTCCATGACGGTATAGATGCTGCGGTCGATCTGCAGAAAATCATAGACCTGGGGCAGATAGCTGTGGTGCAAAGACTTCAGGATATCTGCCTCGCCCCGCTCATTCAGGACACCTGTGAAGTTGTCGCGAATCCGTTTTACAATTACATATTTCCCTAGATTTCGATGCCAGGCGATGTAGATCACCCCTACACCGCCTGCACCGATTTCTTTTATGATTTCATAGGTTCCTGCCAGAATTTCTCCTTGATATGGCATACCTTATTCCTTTTTTAGCCTTGCTCCTGCTCTTCTTCCTTCTTCTTGCGCTTCGCTGCAAGCAGGAACCACCAGCCGCCGCCGAGAGCCAAGATGGCGATACATACGCCGTAGAACAGAGGCTTGTTCATGAAGAACTGTACGAGGATATTGGAGGTAATCAGGAAACGGATGCTGTCCGCCGTCTTTTCATTGCCGGCTGCATCGTAGGCTGTCACTTCCATCTCCTGCCAATGGTTTGCACTGCCTGCCTTGATGGTGAGCTTGCCGTCGGCCTTCTCCACATCGGCTGCTGTATAAGTGGTCTCCTGACCGTCCAGCACTACCTTCACCTCTGCCAGGCGCACATTGTCCTGGATATCCAGGGTCACGTCCCGGCTGCTCTCGCGGTACTGTCCGTTGTTCTCGACACCGGAAATCAGGATACTCGGGCTGGTCTTATCCATGACGAACTCGATCTTCTTGCCCTTGGTATTGTTATCGGAGGTATTCGTCGCGCGGTCCTCGGAATAGATGGTAAGCAGATAGGTTCCCTCTTCCTCGAAATTCTCCTTGTCGATGGTATAGGTATACTGCTTCCAGCTCACCTCGGATCCGCTCTCGCTGACCTTGTAGTCCTTGCCTTCCTCCATGGTCTGCAGCTGTCCGTTCAGGTTATTCGTGATCTCCCGGAACTCCAGCGTATCCACATTGGTCTCGGTCACTACCAGCTTCTGGGGCTCATTCGTATAATACTTGCCGTTCTCGCCTACCAGCTCGTCGGTCGCCTCGTCAAAGGTATAGACGGAACCGAAGCGGTTCACGGAGAAGGTGACGCTGGCCTCGCTGCTGTTGCCCGCCAGGTCGTAGACGCTGGCCTCCATGGTATACATATCATCCATGTCCTGGGTATGGGCGAAATCATTCAGCTTCAGCTCCATGCCGTTTGCTGTCTGGGTGCGGGTTCCGTTCATGTCCACGACGCCGTTCTTGAAGCCCTTCATGACGATGACGGTACCGTCCACGTCATTGTTGGTATCGGAGTAGCGCACGCCGGGCTGTACAATGCCGTTGTTGGCTGACATATTCTCAATGTCAAAAATTTCTAGATCCGGAGCAGTCTGGTCGACGATGAAGCGCTCCATCTCGTAATCCGCCAGCAGGTTGTCTGCCATATCTCTTCCCTCGATGTCGAAGGTATAGTCTCCGTCGGAGAGGAAGGATACATGGGCGATATTGTGGTCGCCGTTCCGGGTCCAGCCGGATATAGCCGGCTTGCCGGTGGCATCGCCTGCAGCGGTGACGATGACATTCATCAGGGCTGCGTCAAAGTTGTGCTCCAGGACGTCGATGGTCGCGGTACGTCCCTGGGCGTAATAGTAACCGTTCAGATAAGAATTGTTATCCCAGGTCACCGTCACGGTCGGGATGGTCTTATCGATGGTAAATTCGTCTACGCGGGTATAATCCGCCTTGTTGCCTGCCAGATCCTGGAAGGACAGGGTGAAGGTATAGTCGCCGTCATCTCCGAAGACTACCTTGCATACGTGCTTGGTATCGTTGCCGCTGCCGGAGGTGCTCCAGGAGCTGATGGACGGCATCTTACCGTCGGTGTTCGTGATCTTGAAGTCCACGTCGGCGGGATCGAAGTTCCGCTCGGTGATGGTCACGGTAGCTGTCCGGGTCTGGTTGTAATACTTTCCGTTCGCCGGACCGTTCAGGTCATACTCTACCTGGATGGTCGGCTTCGTGATATCGATGTTGTACTTCTGCTCTACCTGTCCGGTGCGTCCGGTATTATCCGTGTAGCTGGCCAGTACCTGTACATCGTTCTGGTCATTGTCCTTGCCGGTCAGGGTCATTTCTTCTTCATACTTATAGGTGACATTCTTGGTCGGTGCGGTGCCAAGATCCGTGCCGGCCTCTGCCGCATAATCCTTCGCGGCGCTCAGCTTGCTTCCTGCGGTATACTTCCAGTTCCGAAGTCCGGAGTAGCTGTCTGCCAGTGTCAGACGGAAGGCTACGTCGGTATTGTAGTAGTCCACACCCTTCACGGTACGGCTGGGCTTCGTGATGGTGGTCACGGTCGCGCTGCCGCTGCCCGCATGTCTGCCGGACTCCTCTACGACGTGATTGCGGGTCTGATCGATGCTGTTCACGGACCAGTCCAGAACCTCTGCCTTTACGGTTCCCTTGAAATCTGCGGTCTCCAGCGGAATGGTTACCTCGTAGCTTCCGTCCGCTGCCGGCTTCATTTCCCGGGTCTTCGTCGTCACCTTGCCATTCTCATCGGCGACGGTGAAAATGATATATTGCACGCCGGACACGGCATCCTTGGCGGAGGCGGTGATGGTCATCTTCTCCTTGCTGAAGAACCAGCCGAAGGGCAGATAGTTGATGGGATCCTTGATGGAGTAAGAGAACTCCAGTTCGGGGCTCGTCTTATCCACGGTGACCTCTTCTGTGGCGATGGTGGTGCTGTTGCCCGCCAGGTCGGTATAGCTGATGGGGAAGGTATAGTTCGCCTCGGTGCTGAGGGGAAGATCCACCTCCCAGCTTCCGAAAGCTGTTCCATACTCCTCGATGGCATCGATGGCTGCCTTCGCTGCGGTGCCGTCCACGGCCTTACCCTGGATATCCACGGCCTTCATGGTCTCCAGGCTCTCTTTTAATTCCTTATAGCGGATATTCTCATCGATTACCTGGATATTCAGGTTCGTGTCCGCCTTGTAATACTTTCTGGCGTCGCACTGGTTTACCGCCTCGGCTGCATAGGTGGCAATAAGCTCCGGTGCAGTGGTATCGAGCACGAGATCCGAGCTGATATAAAAACCTTCTTCCACGGTACCGCCCTCTACCTTATCTCCGGCGGTCACTGCATTGCCTGCGGTATCCTCGTAGGCTAGCTCTATCCAATAAGCGCCCTCTTCCTCTATGCTGTAGGTGCCTGTATAGATCGTATCTCCCGTCTTCTCAAACGTTATCGGTGTCTCTTTGCCATTTATCGCCAGGTCAAAGTCTGCTACCGTTCCATTCTCGTATAACTTCAGATACTTTTCTTCCAGCGTGACGGTCAGGGTGATCTCTCCTTCCGCCTCTCCGTAATAGCTGGTATATTCTGCTCCGGCTAAGGGCTTTTTGCCCTCTACGGTCTGACTCTTGCTGTCGGTCACCTGATAAGCCTCGTTAAAGCTTACCTCCATCTTCGGCGCCACATGGTCAATGATGTAGGAGGCGGATGTATAGGCTCCGTTCTTGATGGTAAAGTACTCACTTTCAAGCAGGTTGCCCGCTGCATCCTGGTAGCCAAACGTTACATAATATGCATTCTCGGAGGTATTGGTGCCGTCGAAGCCGAAGCTATAGGTAAAGCTTCGATTATCGGCTCCATCACTTTCTGCTTCTCTATTTACAGACAATGTCTCTACATCTGCACCTGCAGAAGCATCCGTAGAAGCCATCAGTTTATCGCCATCGTCGCCCTTCTCATAGACCTCGACGAAAAGCTTCGCTCTGGTATCGTCGATGTAGGAGGCATTCTCATCCAGCGTAAAGGAAACCTGCAGGTCATTCTCGTCTGCGTCGTTTTCATATACGTACACACCGTTAAAATCATACGGTGTCGGGTCGTTCACTGTGTATT
>CAVKIR010000056.1:0-7741 GCA_963656395.1 Prevotella sp. CAG:279 | reverse complement strand
TCATGTTCATACGCCCTCAGCAGCAAGTGCTTCGGGCTGTCCTGAATAGTTACTGGTTTTCTAAGTAAACTCCACGTCTACACCCTCACTACCTTGTGTCCCGCCGCCTTCAAAAGACGGTTCATAATCGCAGCTCCGATGGCTGCCTCTTCAAACGATTCAGAGAAGATGCACTCCACCTCCGTATCATCGAACCTCCGCAACACCTCAAAGAGATGCTGTGCGATCTCCTCCTCGTTGCGGCGGGCGCCGAGGCTGAAGACGATACCCTTCGGATAGCAGGAGGCTGTCTCGTCAGTAGCGATAATGCCGACTTTCCTTCCGCTCTCTTCCGCTTCCTCGGCCATCCGGTTGATCGTCGCTATCACCTTATCACTTGACCCTTCCACGATCGTCAGATCCGCTTTCGGTGCATAGTGGCGGTACTTCATGCCGGGCGCCTTCGGCTTAATGCCGGAATTCGGGGCAATGATGGCCTTGTCGATCTCTACCGAACCGATCACTGCCTCCATCATAGTCCTCGTGATGGCTCCCGGGCGCAGAATCACCGGCGGATCTGCCGTCATATCCAGAATCGTGGATTCCAGACCTATGACCGCCTGACCGCCGTCTAAGATGAGCTCGATGCGGCCGGACAAATCCTCCGCCACATGAGCCGCCGTGGTAGTGCTGGGGCGTCCGGACAGATTCGCGCTGGGCGCGGCGATGAAGCCGCCTGCTGCCTCGATAAAGGCCGCTGCGATCCGGTCGCTGGGCATACGCACGGCCACAGTCTCCAAACCGCCGGTGGTCGCCAGAGGCACTCTGTCACTCTTCTTAAAAATCATCGTCAGGGGGCCCGGCCAGAAGGCATCCATCATCTTTTCTGCCTTTTCCGGAACTTGAGCCGCAATTTTATACAGATCCGCCCGATTTTCTATATGGACGATCAGGGGATTGTCCGAGGGGCGTCCCTTGGCGGCATAGATCTTCTTCGAGGACTCCGGGTTCAGGGCATCGCCGCCCAGGCCGTAGACCGTCTCCGTCGGAAAGGCCACCAGACCGCCGGCTCGGATGATATCCCCTGCTTCCTTCATGACCTGCGGATCAATCTTCTCATAATCCAGTTTCCTTATCTTTGTATCCAAATTTTTCACCTGCTTGTATTATTTCGCCATCCGGTAAATCTCGGCCATGTCGGATTTGGTCAGCTTCTGAATGCCTCCGATGGTGCGCTTATCCATGTGACTGCACTTGTAAGCCAGCTCCAGAATCTGACCCTCGGTCAGTTCCACGCCCAATTCACGAATGTTGGTAGGCATATGAATGGAACGGAAGAAAGCTTCCAGAGCCTCAATGCCTTCCAAGACCGTCTTTTCCGGATCTGCATAGTCGTAAGGTACGCCCATGACATTCACGGCGAATTTGGCAAAGCGCGGAATATCGTTTCGATATACGTAGCGCGCCCAGCTGCCCCAGACAGCTGCCAGCCCTGCGCCGTGGGTCACGTCGAACATACCTCCCAGCTCATGCTCCAGCTGATGGCAGGCCCAGTCGCCGCTTCTGCCGCAGCCGGTCAGGCCGTTGTGGGAGAGACTTCCGGCCCAGAAGACTTCGGACCGTGCCTCATAATTCTGCGGATCCTTCAGCAGGATTCTGGCCTGGTGCATGATGGTCTTTAAGAGACCCTCTGCCAGGCGGTCAGTCAGGTCGGTGTTCATCTCGTGGGAGAAATAGCGCTCCATGGTATGCATCATAATGTCCACGCATCCGCTCATGGTCTGATATTCCGGCAGGGTATAGGTCAGCTCCGGATTCATGATGGCAAATTTCGGCCGTCCCAGGTCACTGCTGTAGCCCCGCTTCAGCCAGCCGTCCTCATTCGTGATGACAGAGGAATCGCTCATCTCACTGCCGGTCGCTGCCAGGGTCAGGACGACACCCACCGGTACAGATTCCTTCGCCACTGCGATTTTCTCATAGAAGTCCCAGACTTCACCGTCATATCGAACGCCGTAGCCGATGGCCTTCGCGGAATCGATGGCGCTTCCGCCTCCCACAGCCAAAATGAAGTCTACACCCTCTCTTCTGCAGAGCTCGATGCCCTCATGAACCAGGGACAGGTGCGGATTCGGCACGGCTCCTCCCAGCTCTACCCAGGGAATCCCTGCTTCATCAAGGGACCGGCATACCCGATCCAAAAGGCCGCTTCGCTTCACGCTGCCCTTTCCGTAATGTACCAGCACCCTGGTTCCGCCAAATTCCTTCACAAGCGCTCCGGCCTGGTTTTCTGTATCTTTTCCGAATACTACTTTTGTGGGTGTGTAATACTGAAATCCGTTCATGTGATGTCCTCCTTCATTTTCACGCTCCGGGCTGCGCCCGTAATTATGTTCATTATACTTCTTTTTTCCCATGCTGGCAACGGCGGAATCCGAAAGCAGCGCAGCAAAAGACGTCAAAAGGTTACTGTTCACAGGCACTGTCCCGCGAGGTGTTTTGGCATGTATATGCCAAAATCCCGAGTTGTGCAAGCGCGAATTTACGCAGAATGCGTAAATTCTGTGCATCGTGAAGCGTGTTACTGCGAACGGAGTGAACAGTAACGTCAAAAAAGGTACCGCTCTCTCAAACGATACCCTTTCCAATCATTTTCTCTTCTGCATTTTCAAAAAATAAGCTCCTACCGCCCAGGCCGTAAGCGCCATAACCGCCAACATCAAAATGCTGTTCCGATAGCTTCCGAAATGAACCGCCATACGTCCCGTCAGGGTGGAACCCACCAGAGAACTGATCACGATTTCCGACGCGAATATGGAAAAATTAATCTCATAATCCGCATTGTCAAAGTAGGTTTTCGCAAAAATAGCGATACTCGGGGAGACCGCGCCCATGAGATAGGCGCAGACCAGAATCGACGCCGCGCACAGCCAGACCCACCTATTTACAAAGCTGTAAGCTAAAAGCAGGGTGACTGCCACGGCAAGCGTGGACAGGACTCTGACGCACCAGATCGATCCCTTCCGGTCAAAGAGCAGACCGGAAAGGATTCTTCCGGCTCCGTTGCACACAGCCACCGCACCAGCGATACCGGTCAACAGAAATGGTTTCTCCGTAATCTCTGCCAGAATTGATGTGGATTTTCCCACCACGAAGAGTCCCATGGCCGCCAGCAGGCCGCCCCAGAGATAAAGCAGATAAAACTGCTTCTCTCTCAATATCCGAAAGGAGATCTTCGGCTTTTCCCCGCTCCGCCGAACCTCCGGCGTCTGCAAAACCAGCGCGCAGAGCACCACGACAGCCGTGATCACCAGACTCAGGACCCGCAAAGCTCCAGAGATTCCCCGGGTGTCCAGAAGTCTCTGCAACAGGCCGCCCGCCAGAAACGCGGTGCTGCCGTTGGCGAAAAGCAGGATTCCCATACCGGTTCCCATGTTCTGGCCCAGATGACGCTTGGCCAGGCTCATGCCCGCATTGTAGGCCAGACCCACGCCCAGGCTGTACAGGACGCCATAGAAAACCAGGGGCGCCCCATAGCTTCTGACATCCGACGCGCACCAGAGGCCCGTCAGAATACAGACAGCGGAAATCAGGAAAATCATTCTGCCACGGACTCTTTTACTCAAGATTCCTCCCACGATATTTCCCACGCTGTAAAATATAATCGAACAGGTGAAAATATCTGCTGTCATTCCTGAATTCCACTGCAGCATATTTTCCAGCAAAATGGCCAGATAGGACCAGGTATATAAGCATCCCAGCGCCAGCATCAGAAGACACAGAAGCAGGAATTCGCCTGCATTCCTCCGTCGCTTCATCTACGCATTCCGCCTCGCAAGCTGGTAGTCATGGATGCCTTCCACGCCGGACAGAAGCAGAATCAGAAGCAAATCTTTCTGGGGACCCAGATACGCGTCCACCGGCTTAAACCACTCGTGTACCGTGTGGACGCCGCCCTCCTCGCCGCCGCGGCCCACGGTAATGGCCGGGATGCCCAGGCTGATGGGAATATTGGCGTCGGTGCTGGATTCATCCCGAAGCTCCGGGGTAATCCCGAGGAGTTCCGCCGCGATCCAGGCCGCGCGCACGATCCGGCAATCCTTCGGCTGGGTTCCCGCCGGCCGGTTGCCCACCAGCATAACTTCCGCTTTTACGCCTTCTTCACCCGGTCGTCTTTCATTTTCTTCCTGCTCTGCCTGCCTGACGACTGCTTCCAGCTCAGCGCTCAGGCGCTGCAGCTCCTCCGGACTATCCGAACGGATATCCACCAGCATGGACGCGCTTTCCGCAATGGTATTCACGGAGGTGCCGCCCTCGATTACGCCGATGTTAAACGTAGTCTTCGGCATGGCCGGAACCTGGAAGTCCGCGATACGGCTCATGGCGCGGCCCAGGGCATGAATGGGGCTCGGAATTCCGAAATCCGCGAAGCTGTGGCCGCCGGGACCCCGGAAGCTCACACGAAATCTTCTGCTTCCGGTGGCCGTGTATACAATCCCACCTGTCACGGGATTATCTATAGATACAAAGCCGTCATAGTCGTTGGGATTTTCAAAGATGTATTTCACACCCTTCAGGTCGCCCAGGCCCTCCTCGCACACATTGGCACAGAATACGATATCGCCTTCACCGTGGAGGTCACTGGCCTTCATGGCTCTTGCAATGGAAAGTAGCTCCGCCACGGCCCGTGTATCGTCGTTGATACCCGGACACCGGTAGCAGCCATTTTCCTCATGCACAGTCAGATCCGTTCCCGCAGGAAATACGGTATCCGTATGACCCGCAAACAGCAGCTTCGGCCCATCGCCGCTTCCCTTTATGGTTCCAAATACATTCCAGACCGCATCCATATGTACGTCCTCCAGGCCAATTTCCTGCATTTTTCGGAGTACATATTCCGCTTTTTCCTTCTCCTGATGGGAGGGTGCGGGAATCCGGCACATTTCCAGCTGTTCCCGCAGAGTATTTTCATCGTCCTCCTTCAGAAACGCCAGCGCCTTCTGAAGCTTCGGAAGTTCCATCAAATCTTTCATCTTAATCCCCTATCAGTTTTCTTGCCGCCTTTAAGGCCTCTTCTCCGTTCATAGTTCCGTATACCCGCATATCCACGGCCACGATGGGAATTCCCGGATATGCAGTCTGTAATTTAGGCACATTGAAGCGAATCTGCGGTCCAATCAGCACACAGTCGCTTCCGGGCACCACATTGGCTGCCTCAGCCAGCCCGTAGGCATCGATCTCACACTCATAATTGTCCCGCTTCGCGGCCTCCCGCATGCGGTTTACCATCAGACTGGTGCTCATTCCCGTAGAGCAGAGTAATACGATTTTTTTCATATCTTTACAGTCCTTTCTCACACAATTCCCTTACCACGGAGTCCTGAGGCTCGACGCCGGCTGCCTCCAGCTCCTCGATCTTTTCACGGAATCTCGGCAGGAACTTCTTATTGGCCACCAGCATCTCATCCAACAGCGCCTTGGCTCCCCGGCCCGCATTGATAATCGGATTCATCTGGAACGCCTGAATAGCCTGTCCGTAATCGCCGTCTACCGCCGCCTTGATAATACACTCCTCGGTGGCCTTCATGACCTGCAGCCAGCCCCGCTCGGAGGGCTCGAAGCTGCCCCATGCCAGCGGCATCGGTCCTTTGGACGTCATTCTGCTGGATACCTCCACGGCACAGCCCTCCGGCAGATCGCTTACGGCTCCCCGGTTCTCCGTGGAAACCACCATCACCGTTCCCTTATTATTGTAAATGGCGTTGATGCACTCGCAGGCCGCGTCGCTGTAATAGGTTCCGCCTCGCTTGCTCAAAAGCTCCGGCTTCTCATGGAGCTCCTGATTCTTATAGAGCTCAAACAGCTCTTTTTCTGTCTGCCGCACCAGCTCCGCCCGGGTCTCATGCTTCTCAAACTGTCCCAGCTCGAATTTCAGCATATCGCCGTACATATAATAGTAGCGCAGATAGCCGCAGGGGATACAGTTCATGCTCTTCAGCTGATCCTCCAGAAACTTCTCCTTGTGGATGTTGGCCGGTGTTCCGTCATCCTCCACCTCAAAGATACGATCGATAAACTCCTTTGTCAACTCTCTTCCGTCTTCCGCCGCAAATACCCTGTGATAGTGGAAATGATTCAATCCTGCGAACTGGAATACATAGTCGTCTCCGGTCTTGTCGAACATGGCAGGCTCCTTGATCATAAGGTTGATGGGCACGTTGCAGAGGCCTACCACTTTTTTCCAGTTACCGTAGCGAAGCACGGCCTCTGTCACGATACCAGAGGGGTTCGCGAAGTTGATGAGCCATGCGTCCGGGCAGAGCTCCTTCATATCCTCTACAATCTCCAGTACCACCGGCACGGTGCGCAGGGCCTTCATCATACCGCCCGCTCCGTTGGTCTCCTGGCCCAGCTGTCCGTGGGACAAGGGGATACGCTCATCCTTGATGCGCGCGTTCAGAAGCCCCACGCGCAGCTGTGTCGTGACGAAATCCGCTCCCGGCAGGGCCTCTCTGCGATCCAGTGTCAGATGCACCTTTACGTCATAGGGCGTGGCGTCCCACATTCTCTGGGCCAGCGCGCCTACGATTTCCAGCTTCTCTTTTCCGCCTTCCACATCCACCAGCCAGATTTCCCGGATGGGGAGCTCCTTGTATCTCTTAATAAAACCTTCCATCAGCTCCGGTGTGTAGCTGGAGCCTCCTCCAATGGTTACAATCTTTACACCTTTCTTTTCCATCCTGTTCCTCTCCTCTTCTATGCTGTTTCTTCCTGCTTCTTCTCTTCCGCCGCCTGCTTATTGGAAATCAGGACGAAAGGCGTATAAAGCAGGAATACCAGAAACAGCGCCATAATCTCCGTAATCATGGTCGGGATATCTCCGCCTGTGGCCAGGAACGATTTCAGAATAATCGGTGTGGTGGCCGGAACTGCGTAGGCCATGGGCTTCGCAAATCCGATGGCGGTCATCACATAACCAAAGGTGATGCTGACTGCCGGAGCCAGGATAAACGGGATACAGTAAATCGGGTTCATGACAATCGGAATACCGAAAATCATCGGCTCATTGATATTGAATAAGCCCGGGGCGATGGACAGCTTGGATACCGCTCTTTGATCCTCTCTCTTGGAGAAGAGTAAGATAGCCAGAGCCAGCATACCGGTCATACCTGCTCCGGTTCCTGCGGAAAATACGGAGATAAAGGAACGGTTGAAGATATTGGTGGCCTGCGCGCCCGCCAGTACCGCGTCGGTATTCTCCTGTAGAGCCTGAAGCATGGTTGCCGTGTAGATGGGCTGCAGTACCTGCGGTCCGTGGATACCGAAGGACCACAGAATATTGGAAAACATAAACAGTGCGATAAATCCCGGAACCGTGGTGATAATCTTGGACAACGGAACCTGAATACACATGGTAATTGCGTCATTTACAGAGAGCTTGAAGATACTCTCGAAGCAAAAGCTGAAGGCCGCGAAAATCAGGACGGTCAGCATGCCCGGAAACAGGGACGCGAAGGACGCGGTCACATTGGGCGGCACAGAATCCGGCATCTTAATCAGCAGGTGCTTGGATTTCATCAGGTGCAGGTACAGCTCGCTGCTGGTGATGCCTGCGATAATCGCCATAAATAAACCCTTGGAATTGGTAAAGCTTACAGCTAGGACATTGGCTACGGTATAGGCCTCTCCGCTGTCGGTGGTGCCTGTCACGACGGTGCTGCACAGCGCAATATAAGCGCCCAGCGCCACGATGGGAAGGCAC
>CAVKIR010000055.1:0-7796 GCA_963656395.1 Prevotella sp. CAG:279 | reverse complement strand
GTCTTCGGGCTGCAGCCGTCCTCCGCGGAAATAGCGTCCTCTATCTCCTGCATCCGATCCGCGATATAGTTTACCTCTGCCGCCATGGCATGTTCCGGATTCTTCAATACATATTTTTCTCCGGTGTCTGTGATAAAGCCGCTGAGCTCCGCATCATATTTTTCCGCGTAATCATGCTCGATCAGATAGCTGCCCGTGATATCCGCCGGCACATTTGCGGCCTTCACGCCCTTTCTGCTTCCATCCTCTGAGATCCAGGCCTCGGCCTCCTTAAGCCTATCGTTTAACTCCCGGTTCTCCTTCTCCAGGCTTGTCATGTCAAGCCGGTTCTCTCCCAGCTCGATTTTCTCGCACAGGAGATACATCCCGTTGTAACGCCCGTTCAGGTAGACGTCCGCATAGACGGATTCGGTGCTGCCCTCCATACCGGCCTGCACCGCCATATCATAGGTCAGCTTGTTGCGAAGATAGGAGGGATCGTAGACATTACTCAGCAGAATCCAGCTGTCAGATTTCCCCATCTCGAATAAGTCTACGGCTTGGGAAAGCTTCACATGGTAGGATTTTTTCTCATACCGAAAGGTCTGATTGCCCCTGCCGGAAATGCTCTTTAGCTCGTCCGCCAGCAGTGTCCGCCCCTCCGGGTCCAGAATCTCGATCCGACCTTCCTCTTTCCGATCCTTGTCCGCATCCAGCCATTCCATACTTTTGCTGTCCGTAGTCACGTAGATGGTCGGAAGCTTTCCTGACTTCAGAAATGTGACCGTGAGCTCCCGTCTGGTTTTCCCGGTGATTCCCAGAAAACGCACCTCATAGGGTACATTTTCCTGAAAGGCCACTGTCTTTCTGCCGCAGCCCCTCACCCGGATCTCCTGTCTCTCCGGATCCGTAAAGATCACATTTGCCGCCGGACTGACTACAGTCAGGCTGGCCGGATCGGCAAAGGAGGGCAGGAACACATAGGCCTGTCCCGCGTCCTCCCGCTCTCCGTCCGCCAGATATAAGGGCACACTGCGTCCATTCCCGTATTCCACAGACAGCAGACCCTCCTGATTTTCCTGTGCCAGCACCCGGCGAAGCTTCAGCTCATCACGAAGCCCCAGAAAAAGGAACAGCACCAGCAGCGTCAGAAAAATAAGCGTGATCTGTCTCTTCATTCCTTTTCTCCTCTGTACTCTGCCTTACGAAGATAGCGGTGCATGGTGGTTTTGTTCCATGCAAAGCTCTGTATCTGAATGAATCCCAGCTTCTCAAGAAGTGCCCGCGATGCGGAATTCCCTTCCTCCGCATAGGCGCTGATCTGCGGAAATTGAAGTCTCTCGTCGCCGTAGGTGAGCACAGCCCGGCATGCCTCCAGGGCATACCCCTGTCTTCGATATGCTCCATCCATAAGATAGCCCAGATCGAGCTCGCTGACATCCAGATAATCTGCCACGCCGAAGCCGCACCGGCCGATGAGACGCCCGCTTTTCTTCTCAAAGACCAGCCACATACCGCACTGATAGAGGCCATACATATACGTAATATAGGCTCTCGCTTCCTCCTCGCCTATCTCGTCAAAGCCGTTTCTTCGGCACAGGACATTCAGCTCCGGCAGATCGGAAAGGGTCATCTCCCGAATCTTAAGCCGCTCGGTCTCTGCGATGGTGACCGGCAGCCCCAGCGCCCGGGTATGCACCTCCCGAATAAAGGCTGCGTCGATCTCCTCAAAGCCCTCCAGCAGAATCTGACAGCCGGAAAGCTTCTCTCCACTACGCTCGCGACTTAAATAACCAATGCAGAAAAGTCCCGCATCGATAGCCGCGCGTTCATCCTCGTCCGTCTCCACCAGACAAAGCAGCTCCTTCGGATCCCCCAGGCTCTTTGCCGCCTGCAGAAGCTCCTCCGCGCTGCTTTCAGGTGGGAGCTTCAAAAAAGGCAGGCCGGATGCTCTAAGGCATTCTTCCAGAGGCTCTGTGTGGGAGGCCTCGATCAGCAGCCCTTTAAACGGCGCTGCGAAATGGTCTTTTTGCTTATGCATTTCCCTTAATCCTTCGAAAATGCTCCTTGATCTGCCGCTCATAGCCATTGTCCGACAGCTCGTAGAAGGTCTCGCCCAGCACCTCATCCGGCAGATATTGCTGCTCGACATAATGATTCGGGTAATCATGGGCATACTTGTAGCCCGTGCCATGTCCCATCTTGCCCGCGCCCGGGTAATGGGCATCCTGCAGATGAGGCGGAACACTTGTTCGCTTCTTCTTTACGGAATCCATGGCCTTCATAATGGCATTTACCGCCGAATTGCTCTTGGGTGCGCAGGCCACGTAGGAGGCTGCCTGTGCCAGAATGATCTGCGCCTCCGGAAAGCCGATACGCTCCACGGCCTGTGCCGCCGATACCGCCACGGTCAGTGCCATGGGATCTGCATTTCCCACATCCTCGGAGGCACAGATCATGATTCTGCGGGCGATGAAGCGCTCATCCTCCCCCGCATAGATCATTTTCGCCAGATAATAGACCGCTGCATCCGGATCCGACCCCCGCATGCTCTTGATGAAGGCGGAGATGGTATCGTAATGGTTATCGCCCGTCTTATCGTAGCGGACGGTTCGCTTCTGGATACACTCCGCCATTACCTCCTGCGTCAGATGAATCCGCCCGTCTTCGGATGGCTCCGTCGTAAGCACACCCAGCTCCACCGCATTCAGCGCTGCCCGGGCATCGCCGCCGGCGATATCTGCCAGAAAGTCTGCCGCATTCTCGGGCATCACAGCTCCGTAGGATCCCATGCCCCGCTCGGTATCGGAGAGTGCCCTTTGGATCAGCTCCCGGATATCCGCTTTTTCCAGAGGCTTCAGTTCAAACATCACGGAGCGGGACAAAAGCGCCCCATTGACCTCGAAATACGGATTCTCCGTGGTCGCGCCGATGAGAATCACCGTTCCGTCCTCCACAAAGGGCAGAAGGTAGTCCTGCTGTCCCTTATTAAATCGATGAATCTCATCCACAAAAAGGATGGTTCTGCGGCCGTACATGCCGAGGTTATCCTTGGCCCGGCTCACCACTGCCTCCATATCCTTCTTTCCGGCCACGGTGGCATTCAGCTGGGTGAAATCCGCCTTCGTCGTATTCGCGATGACCCGCGCGATGGTGGTCTTGCCCGTACCGGGCGGTCCGTAGAAGATGAGGGAGCTTAGCTTATCTGCCCGGATAGCCCGGTAGAGCAGCTTGTCCTTTCCCAGGATGTGCTTCTGGCCCACGATCTCATCGAGGGTTCTCGGCCGCAGGCGGGAAGCCAGCGGGGCCTCCTGCTTCTTCGTCGTCTCCCGCATATAATCAAATAAGTCCATCGCCTTCACTCCTGTCCGCCCAGATGGTATCCAGTACCTTCGCAATGGCCTCGATGCTGATGGGCTTGCTGATATGTCCGTTCATACCGGAAGCGTGGGATTTTCGCTTATCCTCCTCAAAGGCATTCGCAGAGAGCGCCACGATGGGAAGCTTGGCCTTCCGGTCATCCGACAGGGCGCGAATCGCCCGGGTGGCCGCATAGCCGTCCATCTTCGGCATCTGGATATCCATGAAAATCAGATCATAGCAATCCGCCGGCGCTGCCTGGATGGCGGCGACTGCCTCATCTCCGTCATTGACGCTGTCCACGGTCATGCCCGTATCCTCCAGAATCGAAGTGGCGATCTCCCGGTTCAGCTCATTGTCCTCCACCAGAAGTACCCTTCTGCCCCTGTAATCATAGACTCTCTTTTCCCGTACAGCCGCGCTGCCTGCCGGCGGCTCCGTCTGCATCCATGTACCGGCCAGCCGAAGATCCAGCGTAACCGTGAATAAAGTGCCCTTTCCTTCTTCACTCTCTACCCGGATATCACCACCCATCAGATCCACGATATTCTTCGTAATGGCCATGCCGAGCCCGGTTCCCTGAATGCCGCTGATCGTCGAATTGTATTCTCTGGAAAATGTCTCAAAAATATGCTTCTGGTACTCCTTAGACATTCCGATGCCATTATCCTTCACGGTAAATACATAGGTCGCATAATGCTTCAGACCGCAGGGCTTTTCTGTAAGACAAACGTGAATCTCTCCGCCCGGCTGTGTGAACTTGATCGCATTGCCTGTGATATTCAGGAAGACCTGGCTTAAGCGCAGCTTGTCCGCGAATACCTTCTCATGTACGACATCCACCAGGTCGATGGTCAGACTCTGGTTTCGGGAATTTGCAAGGCTCTGAATCATGGTGCGAAGCTCCTCCATCAGTTCCGGAATCGTAACCTCCGCCTCCTCAAGCCTTACCGTGCCGCTCTCGATACGGCTCATATCGAGGATATCATTGATCAGGCTCAGAAGATGCGTACCGGAGGTGCCGATCTTCCCGAGGTAATTCTGCACCAGGTCCTGATTGTCGATATGGGCCTGCGCCAATGCTGTAAATCCGATGATCGCATTCATCGGTGTGCGGATGTCATGGGACATATTGTTGAGGAAGGTCGTCTTGGCCTTGTTGGCCTGCTGCGCCGCAGCTAAAGCATGGGACAGAGCCTCCTGGCGCTTCTGCTCTCTTTTTGCCTTTTGCACGTGCTCCTCGACGATGGCATCGATGTTCTGGAAGCCGCAGACGATGTTCCGACTGCCCCGGGGTCTGATAAAATTGTACTGGTAATTGTGTACTTCCCCGTCCAGCAGCACCCGGTAGGTTCCCGCATATTCATCTTGCTCTTCGAAAATCTCTCGAAGGTGATCCAGGTTGATTTTCTCATAGAGCAGCTCCCTGTCCTCGGAATAGACATCCCCGGAAATGTGCTCCTTCAGGATCGTCTCGTAGTCCGCCCTTCTTTCTTCCCCGACTTTGCGTCCTGCGGTAACCGCTCCTTCTAATTTTAATCGCTTTACTTTCCCCTCGTCCGGATTCAGCAAAAATACATTCTGGTATCCTCTGGACAGCACCTCAAAGGCCGGCTGATACTCGCCGTCCTCCAATACCTCCACGGCAAGAATCACATGACACAGACGTCCTGACGCGTCCGCATCCTCCCTGATCAGATGCAGCTTACATGCACCGGCGACTTTCCCGGTAAAATGGGCAAAAATATGTGTTTTTCCTTCCAGTCTTTCCTCGATGGTACGAGGATCCAGAAACTCCAAAGCCGAATCCAGGCTGTCCGCATCTGCAAGTCCCATCATGACCGCACTTAGATCCCTGTCATAGCACTCTCCCTGCGGAGCGGTATACTGCGACACTGCCTCTGTGGTCTTGATGGGTACATAGGTATTCTCTTGTATATTGATGCGGAACATGGCCAGATACAGGTCAGATACTGCCGCATAGGCACTGTACAGTCCCTCCTGTCTGGTATGGTTCCGGAGGGTGATGATATCCTCGGTACTGCGAAAGCCCGCGATCAGCTTCAGGGGCTCCGTCGCCTTGGAGATGCGGATATACAGTCCACTGTAGTGCTCCAGACTGCCGTCTATCGGCACCCGATAATTCAGCTCCAGCCGTTCTCTTCCCTCTGCGAAGCTCTTTTTCAGAGCCTCCGGCAAGAAGATATTTAAAAATGCATCCCGGTCTTCGTCGCAGACACGATCCTGTGCATATCTGCGCAGAATGTCCGAATAGACAAACTCATCTTCCGTTTCATGGATACCCTTGATCTCATAACCGTTCAGCTTCAGAATCATTCCCCGATCACGTTCGGGCTCTACCACGTAGACATTCAGATAATCCGCCGTCAGCGCCGCCACCATATTCTGGGATTCTTCGATCTGCTGTCCCAAGGTGCGCGGAAATTCTTCTCCCTGCAGCTGCTCCTTATCCGGAACAGAATGATGGATATGCAGCACCTTCCAGACGCCCTGCACCAGCCCGTACAAAACCGTAAATCTGCTGTCCATCCGGATACAGGTATCTCCACCCTCCAGGATTCCCAGAATCAGGACGGTGCCGTAGACCATCGTATGGGATGCATCCAGCCTTTTCTCTTCGTTCTCAAAATTCTGCCACTCGAAATGCACCTTCTCGCGCTGTTCGACTTCAAAAACAAAGGCCCGGGAGAATTCCTGCAGGTTTCGATAGAATTCCTGCTTTCCGGTTCCGATGACACTCATGTCCTCATCCAGCAGCTCCAGAACTCCCATATCATCCTCTGAGGCTGCATCCAGATAGGATCGCAGGATATGTTCGGTGAGCTTCTTAAAATCCACGTTCTTCTGTTCAAATTTTGTATTCATCGGATCATTGCCTCCCTCACTGCCTTCTTTGCCAATCAGCTTATTGTAGCATTTTTCCGGTTTGATTTCAACAAGGAAGCGCTCGTCGGAATTTCATTTTGTGCACAAAGAGACACCCGGAGCCTAGGAGCCGGGTGTCTCTTTTATATGGATACTATATTTCCTTTATTCGTACCGCAGTGCCTCAATGGGATTCATCTTTGCCGCCTTATTGGCCGGATAGTAGCCGAAGAAGACGCCGATGAGGATCGAGAAGGTCACGGAAAATACGATGCCGCCCACGGAGGGCTTTGCTGCATAGCCTAGGGCGTTCGTCGCCACTGCCGCGAGGACGAGACCCAGCACGATGCCGATGAAGCCGCCCAGGAGGCAGATGACGATGGATTCTGTGATAAACTGCAGTCTTATAGAGCCGTTCGTGGCTCCCAGTGCCTTTCTCGTGCCGATTTCCCGGGTACGCTCGGTGATGGACACCAGCATGATGTTCATGACGCCGATGCCGCCCACTAAAAGGGAGATGCCTGCGATGACGGAGATGGCAATGGATACCGTAGAGAGCATACTGGTCATAGAGGACACCATGCTCTCCAGGCTGCTGGCGCTGATTTCGAAGCTGTCATTGTTCCGGTAATAGCTGTTATTGAACCAGTTCTCCAGCTCGGTGCACAGGCTGGTGGAATCTACGCCGGAGGCCGTCACGATGGTTAGCTGGGAATAACCGACCGAGGAATGATTCTGATTCCGAGCCGCCTCCAGCGGCATATATAAGGAGGTATAGATCTCGTCATCGGATTCTGTGGTAAAGCCGCTGTCCTCATACTCGTAGACCCCCACGACGGCATAGCTGTAGTAGCGGTTGCTTACATAGACCTGGATCTCACTTCCCACCGCCTTGTCGTAATCGCCGTCAAATAAGGTATCCGCCAGCTTATCCGATACCAGCACCACCCGCTTGGCCTTCGTCTGATCCTGCTCTGTCAGGGTACGGCCTGCCAGCAGGGTCAGGTCTTCATTTTCCAGATAGGCGGTATTCACGCCGGTCAGGGTCACATTGGCTGAGAGACTTCCATCCTCGGCCGTGCCGCTGCCCGCAGATTCGCTTAAGAGAATCTCACTGATGGAATCGGAAAACTCTTCCTTCATGGCCTCCAGCATCTCGTCTGTGATATAGTCCTCATCACTCATGGTACTGCCCCGGGAGAAGCCCATGAAGACCCGCCCGTCCGCCGTGGTGGTCTCGCTGGTGCTTTTCTGGGAGACACCGAGGGTGATGTTGTTCACGCCCATGTCCTCCATGGAGCTGGTCACAGAGCTGCTGATGGAATTGCCCACGCTCATGATGGCGATGACGGATCCGATGCCGATGATGATGCCGAGCATGGTCAGAAGGGCGCGCATTTTATTGGCTAAGAGGCCGTTTAAGGCCAGCATGATATTTTCTCCGATTAGCATGGCGCTCCACTCCCCTTTCGTTCTCCGATGATATGACCGTCCTTCAAGGTGACGATGCGCTCGGTCTCCTCCGCCAGTTCGTTGGAATGGGTGATCAGCACAATGGTCTTGCCCTGCTC
>CAVKIR010000054.1:0-7834 GCA_963656395.1 Prevotella sp. CAG:279 | reverse complement strand
CACTTCGCAGATTATACCGGCGAGTCCGATCCGAATTTCATGACGATCTATACCAAGTATTTTGGCAATTAGTCAAAGACAGAAAAAGAACGGGTATTTCACCCGTTCTTTTTCGTCCGTCTTACAATAACTCACGCAGGCATTCCAACAGCTCCGTATTCTTCTCCGGACTCATAAAGCAAAAACGGAAAAACCGTTCATCCAGGAAGGGGAAGGTGGAGCAATTTCGAATCATAAGCCCGCGTCTTATCGCATGATCAAACAGATCATCCGCATCCACGCCCTCTTTGAGAATCTTTACCAGCATGAAATTCGCCGTCGGCTGGTAAACCTTTACGCTCTCCCATTGGTTCATTTCTTCATAGCAGCGTCTCCGCTCGGTATCAATCAGCTCCCGCGTCTCATGTATATACGCCTCATCCGAGAACATCAGTTCTCCGGCCACGGCGGCCAGACTGTTGATGGTCCAGGGATTCCGGTGTGTATTGATATATTTCAGAAGATCCGCATTCCCGGTGACCGCGTAGCCAAGGCGAAGTCCCGGCGAGGCAAAGAACTTGGACACGCCGCGCAGCACGACGAGATTGTTGTAATAGCGGGTCAGCGGAATCGAATCCACAGCTGCCGCATCCGGTGCGAACTCCACGTAGGTCTCATCTACCATTACAAAAATATCAAAGCGCTTGCATGCATCGAGAATCTTCCGCATTACATTCTGGGAAATCGCTGTGGACGTAGGATTGTTCGGGTTGCAGATGACGAGCAGATCGATGCTCTCATTGAGAGCCGCCTGAAATGCAGCAAGATCGAGAACAAAGTCGTCTGCCTCCTGCAGCGGGAAATAGAGGGAGGTGCCGCCGCCCAGGGAGATCTCTCGCTCATATTCCGAGTAGGTCGGTCCCAGAATCAGTGCTTTTTTCGGATGCTCCATCTGGATAAACAGCGAAATCAGCTCCGTGGAACCATTGCCCACCAGGATGCTCTCCGGGGAGGCACCTACGTAAGCTCCGATCCGGCTGCGAAGAGAGCTGTACTCCCGATCCGGATAGGAGGTAATCGCGTCGATGTGATCGATCAGCGTGGAACGCAGCTTCGGTGAGATGCCGAGGGGATTCACATTCGCACTAAAGCTGGTAATATCTTCTTTTTTGATTCCGTATACTTTCTCAATCTTCTCCAGGTCACTGCCATGGAACTGGGTGTTATCCTTCATCATAGAACTGCCTCTTTTCTTGTACTTTCTTAAAAATAATGCTATACTGATTATAACTATATTTCTATAAAAAGCAATAAAAAAGAAAGGAACAGACACCCATGCGGGCAAAGCTGGAACGAATCGCAGCAGCAAAAATAGAATACAGAAAGCCGGAATTTGGTCTGTCCGAGTCCCTGATAACGCTGCATTGCAAACCGGAAGAAGAGATAGAGGGCAGCTTTACCGTGACGGCAGACCGGCCGATCAAGGGGATCGTCTATGCTTCCTCCTGGCGGATGCAGGTGGAGCATCCGAGCTTCTCTGCCCGTACGGTTCGGATCGGTTACCGCTTTGACACCGGGGGTCTCTGGGGCGGCGAAGTTCTGGAGGGAGAATTTTGCATTGTATCCGAGGCCGGGGAATATCTGCTGCCCTATACGGTGAGGGTGGCAGCCCATGAGGAGCCGAAGGAAGAGGGCTATGCTTACTTCATTTCCGCCGACCCCATCGATCCGCTGCCGGAGGAAGAGGTGATGGATGAACCCGAGCCGGTCACTGCCATCATCGAGGATACGAAGCGTAAGGAATTGACACCCCAGGAGGCTCTGGAGCTGGCTGACCAGATACGGCGCGGTCGAAGAGAGGAGGCACAGGGCTTTCAGCGTGTAAAGGAAGCCTATCAGCGCTACGGCGGAAAGGATCTGCTGTCAGCCATCTGCTCCATCCTTATCAAAAACGGCAGCACCGATGAGGAGAGCTTCTACTGGTATAAGCGGGGTGTGGAGCTGGAGCTGAAGATCACGAACCTGTATGAGTATTTTATGCAGTCCGTGCCGGAAGCTTATGGGGAGAGCTATCCGAGGAACCTGCTGCTGTATTTCCAGATGGAGGATCGCGCCCTGAACAGTGCGCAGAAGGCGCTTCTCTATGCCAATATCATCCGTCACCAGCCGGAGGATTCCGATATCTACCGGAGATACCGGGATAAGATCGAAGCCTTCATGCTGGATCAGCTCTTAGAGCGCAGACTCAGTGAAAATATGGCCGTGATTTACGAGCGATTTCTGGTCGAAGAGCTTCTGACCATTGATTTCGCAGAGGCTCTGGCGGATATTATGTTCTTAAGACGCTTTCGCTGTACCGATCGTCGTATCCGGCGGGTGCAGGTGCTCTATGAGCAGCTGCAGCAGAAGAACGAAGTGCCGTTAGTGCACGGTCAGGCACTGATTCCGATCTATACGCCCGGGGCAGTCATCGTCCTGGTGGATGAACAGGGAAGCTGTTATACCTCCAGTGTTCCTTATACCCTCACCCGGCTTCTGAACGAGCGCAGCTACGTGAATAAATGCAGGGAGCTTCTGCGCTACCATAAGGGACTGTATCTCTATCTGTGTGACGGCATGTCCAGGTGTCATGTGCTGACAAAGGAGAACGTAGAGAATTATAAGCGGGTTTTGAAGATCGAGGGATTTACCGCACATTATAAAGAAAATGTGCGTCAGGAGCTTCTGCAATTCTACTATGCCAATCATGAGCTGGAGGATCTCGATCAGGAGTTTTTCCTGACGGAGACCGCACGCATGATGCCGAAGGATCGGGCCCGGTATGTGGAGATCCTGATCCTGCGGGGCATGTACGAGGAAGCATGGAAGATCCTTCGAACCTGCGACGAGACCCTGGTACGCCCGAAGCTACTTCTGAAGCTGGCGGTGTGGAAAATGCGGGAGCTGGAGTATGAGGAGGATGATTTTCTCCTGAAGCTCTGCCTGCATATCTTTCGGGAGCATAAGTATAATGAGGGCATTCTGGAATATCTGTCCGTCTATTATTACGGCTCTGTAGGGGTCATGGAGGAGATCTGGAAGGAAGCTCACGCATTTGAATTAGATGTCTTTGAACTGGAAGAGCGAATTCTGGGGCAGATGCTCTTTACCGGTCAGGTGCGGGAGGAAGCCTATGCGATCTTTGAGGATTACCGCGCACTGGGCGGTGACGGACTGGTGGCCAGGTCCTACCTTACCTGGATGAGCTGGCAGGACTTTGTAAAAAATGAAAAGGTGCCGGAAGGACTCTATGAACACCTGAGTCAGGCCATTGCCTGGGAAGCTGCGCTGGCACCGGTCTGCGACCTGGCATACCTGCGTCATCTGTCCGAAAAACGAAAGCTCAGTGAGGTTGAAGAACGGCGTGCAGAGCGGATGACCAAGATCTGTATCCAGAAGAAGCTGCGTTTTTCCTTTATGAAGCCGCTGCTGGCGCGACTCGGACGATCGGAGCTTCTGGAGGATAAGACCTTCGTAGAGTACCGGACGGATCCGGATCATAAGGTCGTGCTTCATTATGTCATCGAGGCACCCCGAATGAAAAATTGTAAATATGTGGCAGAACGCCTGTATCCGGTGGAACCGGGAATCTTTGTAAGGGAATTTACCCTGTTTTACGGGGATCGTCTGACCTGGTTCGTGACCGAGGAGGACGAGGAGGGGGAGCGTGCCACGCCGGATCACAGCTTCGTGGAGGGAGAGGAGGAAGCTCTCCGAACCGGAACCAAGTATGCCTCTGTATACGAGATGGCGCGTTCCCTGTCGGAGCACGATACGCAGTCCCTGAAGCAGCAATATGAAGCATACGAAAAACGAAAATTTCTGGTGGAAACCATGTTTTCACTGAGATAAAAGAGGAGGTAGCAGACAGTGGGAACCTTTGTGATAGGATTTGATCTGGGAAAGGAGACTTCGCAGATCTGCTGCTGGAACGAAAAAGCAAAGGAACCTGTCTCGGTCGCGGTAGAACCCGGGACAGAAGTTTACCGGATCCCTACGGAGTCGAGAGAACACTTTCTGAAAAAGGCCATGCGGCTTCTAAGGCCCTATGGCAAGATTCATGAGGCGGCGGCTGTGGTATTCTGTGTGGAGCCGGCGGATGAGCAGGCTGCGTCAGAGCTTCGGCAGCTGGCCATGCAGATGATCGGGATTTCCGAAAGCCGGATCTTCGTGTTGTCCCGGGAAGAGAGCTTCTGCGCCTATGTACTGCATCAGCCCCGGGAGATCTGGCGCCACCAGGCCGTCTTATTTACCTGTGAAGAAGAAATGCTGCACAGCATCGTGCTGAATGTAAACGGTCGAACCATTCCGGCTCTGGCAAGGGCTGAAAAAGAGGAAAAATGGCAGACCTCGTTGGAGGGATATACGGACAGAGAAAAGGATCTCGCTCTGGCCGGTATCGCAAAAGAGATTTTCAGTGCCCGCCCGGTTTCCTCGGTTTTTATGGTAGGAGAGGGCTTTGACAAAGCATGGTATGAGGAGAGCCTCCCGATTCTCTGCAGTGCAGGAAAGCGTGTCTTTGCAGGCAACAATTTATTTGCCAAGGGAGCCTGCTATCGAGCCATGGACGAATTGAAAAGTCCGGAGGAACGAGCCTTTGTGTTCCTGGGCGGAGATAAGATTCCCTATAATGTAGGGCTTCGAACGTCAGGAGCGGGAAAGGACAGCCTGTATACACTTTTGAATGCAGGAACCAGCTGGTATGAGGCCAAGGCAGAGTGTGAGGCTCTGCTTCTGGATGAACCGGTGCTTGAATTCATCCTGAAGCCCATGCAGGGCTCGACGACTCTGAGGGAAAGCATGGAGCTTACCGGCATCCCGGAGCGTCCTCCCAGAACCACCAGAGTGCATGTGAAGGTGGAATTCGAAGATCTGGAAAAACTGCAGATAGAGGTTCGCGACCTGGGATTCGGTGAGCTGTTCCCATCCTCGGATCTCGTCTGGAAGGAAATGGTGGATCTGAGCCGGGAAGGAGGCGTATAGAGATGGGAACAGTTCTCATTTGCAAAAATGAACCGGTTAAAAATCCTTATTTCATCGAGAGTATGGGGATTCGCCTGTATTCCATGGAGGAGCTGGCCTTCTTTCTGTATGAAAATATATATCTGATCGATCGGCAGATGCTGGGCGAGCGGCTCTGGGATTGGCTGAAAAATGAGGCGCATAATCCGGAGCTGGCTGAGAAGCTGAAAAAAGGAACGGAGGCAGGAAGCAGCATCCAGAACATGGTGCTGACGATTCTTCGGAGTGTCCGTTATTATAGCCAGGAGGAGCTGATGGAGCTCTCCTCCCGGATGAAGGTGCTGAATACCTACCAGGAGCAGGAGCGTCTCAAGCTGCGGGCCGACGAATACTTTATCAATGGCAACTACCAGGCAGCTATTTACGAATACGAGAAGATTCTGAATATCCGCCAGAGTGAACGCCTCGGCGTAGAGTTCTATGCCCATGTCTGGAATAATCTGGGAGTCTGCTGCAGCAGGCTCTTCCGGTTCGGCCGGGCGGCGCAGGCTTTTCGCACCTCCTGGCAGTACCAGAAGGATCCGGATGTACTGAAAGAATATGTCTTTGCCATGCGCCTGGGGCTCTCAGACGAGGATTTTGAGCAGGCTATGGAGCTGCAGAACATCCACGGAGAGCAGCTGGCAGAATATATAGAGGAATATGAACATCTGCTGGAGGAAGCCGGACAGCATCTGGAACGACCGGACCAGCCGGCCGAGAAGGTCTATGCGCTGGAACGGGAGTATGAAAAAAATAGCCGTTACGCATAAAATACAGTTGACAGTCCAAAGGGCAGATGATAAAATACAACGGTACCGCCGCTTTATCGTTGTACAGTAACTCATTAGTAGAGAATGAAAGATAAATCGGGAGTGCTGTGAGATAAGGCTCGAAAGAAAAAGGCCGCAGAAGCGGCAGTGGGAGGAAGTATTATGAAAAAGAAAGTAGTAAGCGTATTTTTGTGTGGAGTGCTGGCTGCATCGATGCTGGCAGGCTGCGGTTCTTCCGCCAAAGAGGAAGTGACGACCAATACAGATGCAGAGGATGCAGCGGCAGATACAGAGGCAGACGGCGAGGATAGCGCAGCGGCTTCCGAGGACAGCGATATGGCCTACGTGGTAGATAAGGGCACCCTGGTAGTCGGCATCACCGATTTCGAGCCCATGGATTATAAGGATGAGAACGGCGACTGGATCGGCTTCGACGCCGATATGGCTAAGGCCTTTGCAGAGAGTCTGGGTGTCGATGTGGAGTTTGTAGAGATCGACTGGGATAATAAGGTGCTGGAGCTGGACGGCAAGAGCATTGACTGCGTATGGAACGGTATGACCCTGACCGATGAGGTGACAAGCTCTATGGAGTGCACCGGTGCTTATCTGAATAATGCACAGGTGGTAGTTGTGCCGAAGAAGGTGGCGGATCAGTACCAGGATACCGACAGCCTTTCCGATTTAAGCTTCGCTGTGGAGGCAGGCAGTGCCGGAGAGTCTGAGGTCAGCGCTTTAGGTCTAAATTATACGCCGGTAAAGGCACAGTCCGACGCCCTGCTTGAGGTAGCCAGCGGAACCTCTGATGCAGCAGTGATTGACTCTCTGATGGCAGCGGCTATGATCGGTGACGGCACGAGCTATGCAGACCTGACCTATACCGTAGCCCTGAACAGCGAGAAGTACGGTGTCGGCTTCCGAAAGGGCTCTGACCTGGCAGCGGTTCTGGATGAATTCTTTGCAAATGCCACAGCAGACGGCAGCATGCAGACCTGTGCAGAGAAGTATGGCGTACAGGCAGCTCTGGTACAGGAGTAATACGATAAAAGCGAGTAACAAAAGAGAAGTAATATGGAACGAATCATAGAACAGATGCCGATTGTTCTCGGAGCATTGAACAGCGGCTTCCTGCAGACACTGAGATTATTCTTCATCACATTGATAGGAGCGGTACCCCTTGGTCTGGTGATTGCCTTTGGATCCATGTCCAAATTCCGCCCCTTGAGTCTGTTATCCAAATTCATCGTCTGGATCATACGCGGTACACCGCTTATGATCCAGCTTTTAATCATTTTCTATTTCCCGGGTCTGGTGCTGCATAAGCAGATCTGGGGCGGCGGGGAGACCGGCCGCTTTCTGGCAGCATCCCTGTCCTTCGTGATCAACTATGCCTGTTACTTTTCCGAGATCTACCGCGGCGGCATCCAGAGCGTCCCGGCAGGTCAGGAGGAAGCGGGTCTGGTGCTCGGCATGACGAAGTCGCAGATCTTCTTCAAGGTCAAGCTGATGCAGATGATCAAGCGGATCGTACCGCCTATGTCGAACGAAATCATCACCCTGGTGAAGGATACCTCCCTGGCGCGCATCATCGCCCTCCAGGAGATCATCTGGGCCGGCCAGGCCTTCATGAAAGGCTCCCAGGGAATCGCAGGCGAGATCTGGCCACTGTTCTTCACAGCCGTCTACTATCTGATATTCAACGGTGTTCTGACCGTTCTTCTGGAGCGTCTGGAACGGAAACTTGACTATTTCAGGTAACAGGGAATTCCCTGTTACCTGAAAAAATGATCGCACTGCGGCAGGTCCTGCAAAGCAGGATTCTTACCATAGGAGGACAGAAGAATGGCAATCTTAGAAGTCGAACACGTAAGTAAAACCTTTGAAAAAACAGAGGTTCTGAAGGATATCAGCTTTACCCTGGAGAAAGGCGATGTCGTCTCGATCATCGGTTCCTCCGGAAGCGGAAAAACTACCTTTCTTCGGTGTCTGAATTTTCTGGAGCATCCCGATACCGGCGTCATCCGGGTCAACGGAGAGACCCTCTT